>JBEVGK010000259.1:0-3905 GCA_040511795.1 Lacisediminihabitans sp.
CGGTGCGGACGCGTCGATCGCGATGCATCGCGCGTTCGGGTTCGAGGAGATCGGGCGGATGGGCAAGGTGGGGTTCAAGTTCGATCGCTGGCTCGGCACCGTGCTCATGCAGAAGTCGCTCAAGGGATCGAACTCGCGCAAGTAAGGGTCAAGGCTTGCCGCCGAGTTCGAGCAGCACGACTCCGCCAACGACGAGCACCATGCCGACGATCTGCAGCCAGCTGAGCGATTCCTTGAACAGCAGCCAGCTGATCAGCACCACCAGCACCACCCCGACGCCGGCCCAGACCGCGTAGGCGATGCCGAGCGGCACGCCGCGGGTGAGTGACTGCGAGAGCAGGAAGAACGCGCCGACGTAACCGGCGCTGACGACGATGTACGGCACGATCTTGTTGCCGTCGCCCGTGGCGAACTTGAGTGCCGTGGTCGCGATGACCTCGGCGATGATCGCGCCGGCGAGGAAGAGGTAGCCCATGGGTCGAGGGTAACGGCGGCTACAGTCGAATCATGCCTGAAGCCCCACGTTCCCGTCCCGTCGGCGCTACCGTGGTGCACTCCTTCGCCGGTCATCTGAAGGCCCGCCCGAAGGCCGTCTACGAGGCGCTCGATCGCCGGTTGCGTCCGGGCGAGGGCGGCGAGAGCCTCTACCTCGCCGACCCGAACGCGTTTCTCATCGTCGCCCAGGGTGGTTGGTGGTACCGCGGCGAATACCGGGTCGTTCCCGACGAGCACGGCTCCCACCTCGAGCACACGATGCTCAACATCGCCGGCCAGCAGAGGCTCGCGACCTTCACCGGCCGCCGCGAGATCAAGAGTGCGCCGGCCGAGTTCGACCGGCTGCTGCGTCAGCTGCGACTCGAACTCGAGTAGCCGCTAGCCCTTCGCCCGCTGACCCTTTGTACACGTGTTCTGGGCGGCGGTCTGACCGGTCACCGTTTCGGGGAGAGCGACCGCAGTCGGAGCCGTCGCGGCATCAGTCGGCGTTGCGCTGGACGGGGCGACCGGGGTCGTCACAGTCGGTGCATTCGGGTCGACCGCGGTGCCTGCCCCGGTGCCGCCCGTGAGGGATATCGGCTGATCGTTCTTGAGCGCGGTGAACAGGATGTCGGCTGCTGACCGATTGGGGAGCACCCCGTTCTGCCCCGCGGCGGATCCGAAGCCGCCCGGATATTGCACGAAGACGACATCCTCGAAGCTGATGTCCTTCACCGCGAGCGCCATCGACACCATCGTCGTGAGGTTGCTGAGCGACTCGGAGCGTTTCGTGTTATCGATGATCGCCTGCGCGAGTTGGTAGTCCCTCACCGGGTTGCCGAGCACCTCGGGGGTCTTGATCTTGCGCACCAGGGCCGAGAGGAAGAGCTGCTGGTTGCTGATGCGCGCGAGATCCGTTCCGCCGTAGACGCCATAGCGAGAGCGGAGGAACTGCACCGCGTCGTATCCCGCCAGGGTCTGCTGGCCGGCCTCGAGGTCGACATGGATCTGTTCGTCGTGGATCGCCTGCGCGATGCAGACGGTGACGCCGCCGACGGCATTCGACATGCCCACCACGCCCTGGAACTCGGCGAGGGCGGCGAAGGGGATGGTCATCCCGGTGAGATTCTCGACCGTCTTCACGATGCAGGGCAGGCCGCCGTATTCGAGGGTGGCATTGATCTTGTTGACCTGGGCCGGAAAGTTGCCGCCCTTGGGATTCGGGCAGGAGGCGATCGGCACGATCAGGTCGCGCGGGAAGCTGACGACGGTGGCGCTCCTGTGATCGGCGGAGACGTGCAACAGCATCGTGACGTCGTTGAGCGTCGCATTTCGCTTTCCGTAGGTGGCCACGTCGCCGCCGCCGCCGTCGCTTGCCGCGACCAACACGTTGATCTCCCCGTCGTACGCGCCAAGCCCCGGAGGTGCCTTCGCCACAGGCTGCCCGATGAGCTTCACCCCACCCGAGGTGACTTGGCTCGACAGCTGGTACACCGCGACAGCGCCGACCGCGGCGGAACTGACCGCGACTACCGCGATGGCGGCGACCACGAACTTGGCCACGGTGAGCCAGGGGCTCTTCCGGGCGAGGCGGCCGTGACGGACGAGGGGTGGCTGAGTGTTGCTCGGCATCTTTCGAGCCTAGAGGGTCGTCCCCGCTCTAGGCTCGAACGGTGTTCGAACTCCATCACCTCAGCGCGCAGGACCAGTGGGACTGGCTGCAGCACGGCGAGGTCTCAGCGGCCGAATTGACCGAGCACTACCTCTCCCGCATCGAGCGGATCGATCCGCAGCTCGGGGCCTTCGTGACCGTGACGGCGGATGCGGCGCGCTCTCGTGCGGCGGCCCTCGACGCCGGCGACCCGGCGGTGCCGCCGCGCACCGCCGCCCTCTGGGCGCTGCCCTTCGCCGACAAGGACCTCTACGACCGGGCCGGCGTTCCCACCCGGTCGGGGTCGCGGCTTCTCGCCGACTATGTCGCGGCAGACGACCACGACATCGTGCGGACCATGGACGAGGCGGGAGGCGTGAGCCTCGGCAAGACTGCGACGCCCGAGTTCGGGCTGTCGGCGTCGTCCGAGCTGCTGGGCGGACAGGTGACCCGCAACCCCTGGGATCTGGAGCTCGGCACCGGCGGGTCGAGCGCGGGGGCCGCGGCGGCGGTCGCCGCGGGGCTGCTGCCCTTCGCTCCGGGGTCGGATGGCGGCGGCAGCATCCGTATCCCCGCCGCGGCGACCGGGCTGGTCGGGCTGAAACCTTCGCGGGGGCGGGTGCCGGCGCAGTCGGGAATCGCGAGCATCGCCGGGCTCTCGGTGGGAGGTCCGATCGCGCGCACGGTGGCAGATACTGCGATGCTGCTCGACGCGATGGTCTCCCCGACAGGGCTGCCTGCCGCGCATCCATACGCACTGCGCGCCCCGGACAGCCCCGAGGGCGCCTTCCTCGGCGACGCGATGCGCGGCGAGGGGCGATTCCAGCTCGCGGTGATGACGACCTCGCCCTGGGACGACGCGCAGGACATCCGGATCGACCCCGGCATACGTGCGGGCCTCGAAGCGGCGGTCGTCGCGCTGACCGGTCTGGGGCATGGCATGGAGGAGATCGCGCTGCAGCCGAGCGACTATCCCCGGCTGTTCACGACGATCTGGAAGGCGAGTGCGACGGGGATACCGGCCCGCACTCCCGCGCAGCTCGAGCTGCTGGAGCCGGTGACCCGCTGGCTGGTGGAGCAGGGTCGCGCCATGTCGGTAGAGACCCTGCTCGAGGCGCAGGCAGGCCTGCTGGCGTTCGAGCGGTCGGTGATCCGGCAGTTCGCCTCCTACGATGCCGTGCTCACACCGACCCTGGCGCAGTCCTCGCGGCCGGTGGGCTGGTATTCGACGGATGACCCCGAGCGCAACTTCGCCCAGCAGGTGGCGTATGCGCCGTTCACGTCGTTCGTGAACGTGGCCGGACTGCCCGCGATCTCGCTGCCGTTCGCGGTCGACGGGTCGGGAATGCCGATGGGAGTGCAGCTGATCGGCCGGCCCGGGGGAGAGGCGGCGCTGCTCTCGATCGGGCGGCAGCTGGAGCGCGGCGCGCGCTGGGAGCACCGGCACCCGCCACAGTGGTGGATCGGCATCGTCGATCACCCCGACGAGGCCGCGGCCCTCAAGCACGCGCTCAAAGACGGCTCATCGTCGGCTCGCGGCCTGTTCCGCGTCGCGCCCACCCTCATGCGCACGCTCGCGCCGGTGTGGCTCTCGTCGCCGTACGACGTGCCCGAGCTGCCGGAAGACCAGTCCTTCGACGTCGTGATCATCGCGGATGCCGCAGCCCTCTGCCTCGCGGAAGCCGCGCCGGCTCTGCGGCGCGCCCGCCAGGTGGTCGTCTTCGGCGACCCGGTGACGCAGCGGCCCACGCCGTTCCGCGTCGCGCCCGGCCGTCCCGCC
>JBEVGK010000260.1:0-4661 GCA_040511795.1 Lacisediminihabitans sp.
ACTCGCTCTGCAGCAGGTCGTGCGCGGGCGGGGAGAACACCGCGTGCGTGGCCGCCACGACGACGTTCGTCGCACCGTTCTTCTTCAGCGCCTCTGCTGCCTTCACGATGGTGCCACCGGTGTCGATCATGTCGTCGACGATGAGGCAGGTACGACCGGAGACCTCACCGACGATCTCGTGCACACTCACCTGGTTCGGCACCAGCGGATCGCGGCGCTTGTGGATGATCGCGAGCGGAGCACCGAGTTTGTCGCTCCAGATGTCGGCGACACGCACACGGCCCATGTCGGGCGAGACGACGGTGAGGGTCGTCGGGTCGAGCCGCTCCTTGAAGTACTTGAGCAGCACCGGCATCGCGAACAGGTGGTCGACCGGTCCGTCGAAGAAGCCCTGGATCTGCGCCGCGTGCAGGTCGACGCTCATGATGCGGTCGGCGCCAGCGGCCTTGAACAGATCGGCGATCAGGCGGGCCGAGATCGGCTCGCGACCGCGACCCTTCTTGTCTTGCCGGGCGTACGGGTAGAACGGCGCGACCACGGTGATCCGCTTGGCCGATGCGCGCTTCAGCGCGTCCACCATGATGAGCTGCTCCATGAGCCACTCGTTGATCGGGTAGGTGTGGGACTGGATGACGAAGGCATCCGAACCGCGAACACTCTCGTCGAACCGCGCATAGATCTCGCCGTTCGCGAAGGTACGGGCGTCGGTGTGGACCAGGTCGGCCTCGAGCTCCGCGGCGATGTCGACGGCGAGCTGCGGGTGTGCGCGACCCGTCACGAGTACGAGTCGTTTTTCACCGGTGGCCGTGATTTCTGTCACGCTGTCCCGCTTTCTGAGGTGTGTGTGCTGACGGGACTTATTCGCTGCTGCTGTCGTCCGCGGCCGCAGCGGCGATCGCTGCCGCGCTGCCGGGTCGCTTCTGCTCGGTCCACCCGAGCATGTTGCGCTGCGGAGCCACGCTGATGGCCAACGCTCCGGCCGGAACATCCTTGCGGACGACGGCTCCGGCGCCTGTGTAAGCTCCGTCTCCGATTGTAACGGGGGCGACGTACACCGTGTTCGAGCTCCCCCTCACGTGATCGCCGATCGTGGTTCGCGTCTTGTTCACCCCGTCGTAGTTCGAGGTGATAGAGCCGGCACCGATGTTGCTGTATTCGCCGATCGTCGCGTCGCCCATGTAGCTCAGGTGGGGAACCTTCGTTCCCCGCCCGATCTGCGAATTCTTGGTCTCGACGAAGGTGCCGATCTTGCCGTCCTCGCCCAGCACGGTGTTCGCGCGGAGGTACGCGAACGGGCCGACACTCGCGTTCGCGCCGATGACGGAGAGCGTGGCATCCGTTCGGGAGACCACCGCATTCTCACCGATCTCACAGTGACGGAGGGTGGTCTGCGGCCCGACGACGGCCCCGCGCTCGATCACGGTCGCGCCGAGGATCTGCGTGCCCGGCAGCAGCTCGACGTCTTCGGCGAGCACCGCCTGAAGGTCGATCCAGGTGCTCGCGGGCTCCTGCACGGTGACCCCGGCGAGCTGCCAGCCGCGCACGATGCGCGCGTTCAGTTCGGCGGCCGCGGCGGCGAGCTGCACGCGGTCGTTGATGCCGGCGACGAGCCACGGGTCGGCGACGGGCACTGCCTCGATCGACCGACCGGACGCACGGATGCCGGCCGCGGCATCCGTCAGGTACTTCTCGGACTGCGCGTTGTCGGTGCCGATCTGCGCGAGCGCGGCGGTGAGCGCCGCGGCGTCGAATGCGTAGACACCGGCGTTGATCTCGCTGACGGTGAGCTGCTCGGGCGTCGCGTCCTTCTGTTCCACGATCGACTCGAAGGCCCCATTCGAACGGATGATGCGCCCGAACCCCGTCGGATCATTCACGTGAGCACTCAGCAGGGTGACGCCATTGCCGGCGTGGACGTGAGCGTCGATGAGCCCCCGGACGGTGCCCGCATCGAGCAGCGGCACGTCGGCGCTGAGCACGACGACGGTTCCGCCGAAGCCGGCGGGCAGGCCGCCGAGCGCCAGCTCGACCGCGCGGCCGGTGCCGGGCAGCTCGTCCTGGTCGACGATGATCGCGGTCGGCAGTTGCTCGGTGATCACGGCGGCGACAGCATCGCGCTCGTGCCGCACGACGGCGACGATGTGGCTGGCACCGAGTTCGTCGGCGGTGGCCAGCACGTGGCCCACCAGGGGAACCCCCGCGAGCTCGTGCAGCACCTTGGGTGTGCGGGACTTCATCCGGGTGCCCTGACCGGCGGCGAGGATGACGACGGCGAGCTCTGACATGTAGCTGTTCCTTCGCTAGGTGGTTCGCGTCTAGCTCCGCCTCCAGGATTCGAACCTAGACCTAACAGCTCCAAAGGCTGTCGTGCTGCCATTACACCAAGGCGGACCGCGCGCTGCGGTTCTGACGACAGAGTTCTGCAGACAGACCGGCGAACGGCGCCAGACAAGTCTGCCAGACGGCGCGGCGGCGGGGCGCGCCGGGAGGAGACCGAGCCACGATAATGGACGGATGCCCGCCCACGACGAAGTCGACCGCATCGTGGACGCCTGGGTTCACGAGCGCCCCGACCTCGACTTCACCCCGCTGCAGGTGCTGTCGCGTGTCGGCCGGCTGTCCCGACACCTCGATCGCGCACGCCGCGTCGCGTTCACCTCCTCCGGCCTCGAGTCGTGGGAGTTCGATGTTCTCTCCGCCCTGCGCCGGGCCGGCAAGCCCTACGAGCTCAGCCCGAAGGCGCTCCTCCAGCAGACCCTGGTGTCGAGCGGAACCATGACGAATCGCATCGATCGGCTGGTCGAACGCGAGCTGGTGGAACGGCGCGCCGACCCGGGCGACGGCCGCGGCATCCTGGTCACCATGACGCCGGGAGGCGTGCGACGAGTGGATGCCGCGATCAGTCAGCTGCTCGAGGCCGAGGCCGAACTGCTCGCCGCGCTCTCCCCCACCGACCAGGAGCGATTGGCGGGGCTGCTGCGCAAGCTCAGCCTCGACTTCGACTGACGGTCGCCGCCGATCGGCTCGGCCGCCAGCGCGCGACGATCACGCTGACCGGCCAATTGAGAATCCAGAAGTACATCGCCCAGATGCCGCCGAACAGGTAGCCCACCGGGATCGACAGTAGAAACACCAGCGGCACCGTGATGTAGTTGCGGGCGACGTAGCGATACATGCCCTCGGTGACCTCCTCAATGAGGAAGCCCTTGCGGTGGGCGTAGAACCAGAGCAGCCACTGCAGGCCCCCGATGACGCTGACGACGACGGAATAGAGGATGATCGCGGGCATCGCCCCGGCGTATTCGCTGATCAAGCTGGTGGGAAACGGCACGAAGGCGATGAAGAACAGCAGCCAGAGGTTGATCGTGATCAGCCCCTGGTCGTAGCCCCGCACCAACCGGAACTTGCGATGGTGACCCGACCAGTTGATCGCGATCACCCAGAAGCTGATGGCGTAGGCGAGAAATTGCGGCCACTCGTCGCTGAGCGCCCGCCAGAGCGCACCGTCGAGTTGTGCGTCGCTGACGCTCTTCGAGATGGTGGGCACGGCGATGTCGATCACCAGCAGCGTCATGGCGATGGCGAACACGGCATCGCTGAAGAACTGCATGCGGTCGTTGTTGCTGCCGCTGCGCAGAAAGCGGTCGTACTCCCTGTTCGTCTCGCTCATGCCGCCAGGCTACTCAGGCAGCGCGCGGATGTCGCCGGTGCGCGGGCGGGGGAACACGGGCAAACCCGACGGCGTTACTGTCGTGCACAGGACGAGCGAAAGGCACCCAATGACGATTGCCATCACCGGAGCGACAGGATCGATCGGCGGCGCGCTGTTCCGACGCCTGAGCGAGGACGGAGCGGATGTCCGCCCCATCAGCCGCGCGGACGCCTCCTATGCCGACACGGCCGGCCTCACCGCCGCGCTCCAGGGCACCGACACCGTGTTCCTGGTCTCCGGGCGGGAGTCTGCTCACCGCCTGCTCGAGCACGAATCCGCCGTCGAGGCGATCGTCACCGCCGGGGCGAAGCGGGTGGTCTACCTGTCGTTCTACGGGGCATCCGCCGACTGCACCTTCACGTTCGGCCGGGACCACTGGCACACCGAGCAGCGCATCCGCGAGTCCGGACTGGAGTTCACGTTCCTGCGCGACAACTTCTACCAGAAGATCCTGCCGTTCTTCGCGGATAGGCACGGCGTCATCCGCGGTCCTGCCGGGGACGGCCTACTCAGCGCCGTCGCCGACCGCGACGTGGTGGCGGCCGCCGCCGCGGTGCTCGTGGACGACAGCCACACCGGCGCCACCTACGACCTCACCGGGCCCGCCGACCTGTCGATGCAGGATGTCACCGCCGCCCTCAGCCGCATCTCCGGGCGCGAGGTCAGGTTCATCGACGAGAGCGTGGAGGAGGCCTACGCGTCACGGGCGCACTACGGCGCACCGAGGTTCGAGGTCGACGGCTGGGTGACGACCTACCTCGCCATCAAGCGGGGCGAGACGGCAGGGGTGTCGGGCGACGTCGCTCTGCTCACCGGACGCGAGCCCCAGGACTTCCACGACTTCCTCGGGGAGAACCCCGAGACGTGGGCGCACCTGCTGCCCGCCGGATGAGCAGCGCCCTTCGACAGGCTCAGGGACCGTTCGGTCCCTGAGCTCGTCGAAGGGCCG
>JBEVGK010000261.1:0-4128 GCA_040511795.1 Lacisediminihabitans sp.
CGTTCTACGCGATCCTCCGGCTCGGGGCGATCGTCGTCGAGCACAACCCGCTGTACACCCCGCGCGAGCTGCGGCACCAGTTCGAAGACCACGGCGCCCGCTTCGCCATCGTCTGGAACAACGTGGTCGCCACCGTGCAGGCCTTCCCGTCGGATGTCGCGGTCGAGTCGATCGTGTCGGTGGACGTCACCCGCGCCATGCCCTTCACCACCCGCGCGCTGCTACGGCTGCCCGTCGCCAAGGCGCGCGAGTCGCGCGCTGCGCTCACCACGGCGGTGCGCGGCACCGTTCCGTGGGAGAAGCTGGTGGACAACGACCCGGTGGACGAGCACATCTTCCGTCCCCAGATGGATGACATCGCACTCCTGCAATACACGAGCGGAACCACCGGCCTGCCGAAGGGTGCAACGCTCACGCACCTCAACCTGACGACGAACGCGGCACAGTCGCGGGCCTGGGTTCCCTCGATCCAGCGTGGGACATCCGTCGTCTATGCGGTGCTGCCGATGTTCCACGCGTACGGCCTCACCCTGTGCCTCACCTTCGCGATGAGCATGGGTGCGCGGCTCGTGCTGTTCCCGAAGTTCGACCCGGATCTGGTGCTGCCGGTGATCAAGAAGCATCCCGCCACCTTCCTGCCCGCCGTGCCTCCGATCTACGAGCGGCTCACGGCTGCGGCGGAGGAGCAGGGGGTGTCGCTGAAGGGGATCCAGATCGCGATCTCCGGGGCTATGCCGCTGTCGGCATCCGTCGTCGAGCCGTGGGAGGCGCTCACCGGCGGCTATCTGGTGGAGGGATACGGCCTGTCGGAGACGAGCCCCGTGCTGATGGCCAACCCGGTGGGACCGACCCGTCGTGCCGGCACCGTGGGTCTGCCGATTCCGAACACCGAGGCCCGCGTCGTCGACCCGGAGAATCCGACCGTCGACCGGGCGAGCGGCGAGGAGGGCGAGCTGCTCGTGCGCGGACCCCAGGTGTTCTCCGGGTACTGGAAGCGGCCGGAGGAGACCGCCGCGGTGTTTGTTCCCGCCGCGGAGGGTGACGACGCGGGCCCCTGGTTCCGCACCGGCGACATCGTCACGCTCGACGCGGACGGGTTCTTCACCGTCGTCGATCGACTGAAGGAGCTCATCATCACCGGCGGATTCAACGTCGCGCCGAGCGAGGTCGAGGATGCCCTGCGGGCCTACCCGGACATCCAGGATGTCGCGGTCGTCGGTCTGCCCAGCGACCACAGCGGCGAGGATGTCGTCGCCGCCGTCGTGCTGAAGCCGGGCCGCGGGCTGGACGAGAAGGCCATCCGCGACTTCGCTCGCGACGGGCTCGCCGCCTACAAGGTGCCGCGCCGCGTGATCGAGGTCGACGATCTCCCGAAGTCGCTGATCGGCCAGGTGCTGCGCAAGAAGGTGAAGGAGCAGCTGGTCGCCGCCGAGGCGAAGTAGGTCAGCTGTTCGACACGGGCACCGGCGACAGCCGCGGCGACACCGGGATGAGCCCGAGCGAGGCGACGTGCTTCTCGCCGCCGAAGCCGCCGGTGGCGTAGCACTCCCAGCCCATGCCGCCCGGGCCGAACACCTCGAACCGTGCCGAGATCCCGGTGGCATCGGATGCTTCGTACCGCACCCAGGCGCGACAGGCCTCGTCGGCCGTCGCCGCCGCCACCGACGCGGTGGTGAGCACCCCGGGCAGCACGAGACAGGCGATTCCGACGATCACGACGATGCGCATGACGGTGAGCGTGCGCCTGCGCCGGGGGTGTCCCTCGGTGGGCACGTAGCCGGCCAGTTCGGGTTCGTCGTCGTAGTCCATGACCACCCAATCCTGACATCCGCGCCGGACATTTTCGGCGCCGCGGTGTAACGATCGCGAAAGGAATGCGCCCCCGCGTAACGAGTGCGCCCGGGCGACCGGGTGCCTCAGTTACGCGAGGGCGCAGAAGTTCGGAGTTAGTGCGAACTGCCCTCGGTCGAAATCTCGCTGCGGTCGCCGCTCCACAGCGTGTGGAACGTGCCCTCCCTGTCGATGCGCTTGTAGGTGTGCGCGCCGAAGAAGTCGCGCTGACCCTGGATGAGCGAGGCCGGCAGGCGATCCGCGCGCAGGCCGTCGTAGTACGACAGCGACGACGAGAACGCGGGGGAGGGGATGCCGGCCGTCGCGGCCGTGGCCACCACTCGCCGCCAGGAGGGCTCGGCACCGCTCAACTCATCGCGGAAGTATCGCGCGACGAGCAGGGTCGGCAGGTCGGAGTTCTCGGCGTAGGCCTCGGTGATCCGGTTGAGGAACTGGGCGCGGATGATGCACCCGCCGCGCCAGATCTTGGCGATGTCGCCCTTGTGGATGTCCCAGCCGTACTCCTCGGCGCCGGCGACGATCTCATCGAAGCCCTGCGCGTAGGCGATCATCTTGGAGGCGTAGAGCGCGAGCCGCACGTCCTCGATGAAGGCATCCGGGTCGTCGACGGTCCAGGCCTCGGCCGGACCGGGGAGATCGGATGCCGCGGCCCGCTGGGCGGGCTTCGACGACAGCGAGCGGGCGAAGACCGCCTCGGCGATGCCGGAGACGGGGATGCCGAGGTCGAGCGCGGTCTGTACCGTCCAGGCGCCGGTGCCCTTGGCCCCGGCCTGGTCGACGATGACGTCGACCAGCGGCCTGCCGGTCTCTGCGTCGACCTGGCGCAGCACCTCGGCCGTGATCTCGATCAGGTAGCTCTCGAGCTCGGTCTTGTTCCAGGCGGTGAAGATGTCGGCGATCTCGGCCGGGCTCTTGCCGGTGCCGCGGCGGATGAGGTCGTAGGCCTCGGCGATGAGCTGCATGTCGGCGTACTCGATGCCGTTGTGGATCATCTTGACGAAGTGGCCGGCGCCATCGGTGCCGACATGGGTGACGCAGGGCTCGCCCTCGGCGATCGCCGCGATCGAGGCCAGGATCGGCCCGAGGGTCTCGTATGCCTCGGCGGATCCCCCGGGCATGATCGACGGCCCCTTCAGCGCGCCCTCCTCGCCACCGGAGATGCCGGCGCCGACGAAGTTGATGCCGGTCTCGCGCACCGCCTTCTCGCGACGGATGGTGTCTTTGAAGAAGGCATTGCCGCCGTCGACGATGATGTCACCGGGTTCGAAGACCTTGACCAGTTCGTCGATCACCGCATCCGTTCCCTTGCCGGCCTGCACCATGATGATCGCGGTGCGCGGCGTCGAGAGGGAGTCGGCGAATTCCTGATACGCCTTCGCGGCGACGAACCCCGCCTCTGGATGCTCCTCGAGCAGCTCGTCGGTGCGCCCGGGGGAGCGGTTGAACACGGCGACCGTGTTGCCCTCGCGGCTGGCCAGGTTGCGGGCGAGGTTGCTGCCCATGACGGCCAGCCCTACGACACCGATATTCGCTTGCTTGTCGACCACATCGTCTCCTTGATCAGGGTCAGTACGACCACCCACAACGGTAGTCGCGTGGGAGCGTTGTTACGCCAGCCTGAAGGTCTGGATCGGGATGTCGGCCACCAGTCTGCGGGCGACGGCCACGGCATCCTCTTCCGAAAGTTGGTGAGTGGCGACGAGGCCGGCGAGGAATCCGGCGTCGACCCGACGGGACATGTCGTGCCGCGCGGGGATCGAGCAGAACGCGCGGGTGTCGTCGATGAACCCGGAGGTCTTGGTGAAGCCCGCGCTGTCGGTGATCGCGGCCCGGTAGCGCCGGATGCCGGCCGGGGTGTCGAGAAACCACCACGGTGCCCCCGCGTACACGGTCGGGTAGAAGCCGGCGAGCGGGGCGATCTCGCGGGAGAACGCGGTCTCGTCCACCGTGAACAGCACGATGCGGAAGGTCGGATCGGTGCCGAAGTCGCGCAGGATCGGCGTGAGCGGAACCGTGTACAGACTCACGGCGGGCAGGTCGTGCCCGGTATCCGGACCGTAGGCGTCGAAGGTCGGCCGGTGGTGATTGCGGATGACGCCGGGATGCAGCTGCATCACGAGCCCGTCTTCGCTCGACATCTTCGCCAGCTGGTAGAGCATGTTGCGGCGGTAGGCGGCCGCGCCTTCGGCGTCGATCGTGCCGTCGAGGCCGGCGCGGTGCAGGCGTTCGGCGTCGCCCGGTTCGAGCGGCTCGGTGTACAGGCTCACGGCGGGCAGG
>JBEVGK010000262.1:0-4452 GCA_040511795.1 Lacisediminihabitans sp.
CCAGTCGGCGTTCTCGACCCGTCCGTGGCTGTTCTGGTGGCCGGCCGCCTTCATCGTTCTGCTCGCGCTCTGCGTCAACTTCGTCGGGGACGGCCTGCGCGACGCGTTCGACCCGCAGCAGCGTCGGTTCAGCCTGCGCCGCACCAAGGAGAACGACGAGGTCAGCGCGGCACAGCCCCTCTTCTCCGACGACCTGCCCGGCGGCACCCTCTCCGACGACCTGCCGACCAGGCCTCAGTAATGGGTAGCCTCTCGGCCGCCGTGTCGTCAGCTCGCCAGGACGATGATCGTCGCGATCAGCAGCCCGGCAAGCGCGGCATCGAGCACCCAGTGCCAGCGCACCAGCACCGCTGTGCTCTCGGCTTGGCCGGCTTCGATGCGTCCGGCCTCGACCAGCGAGTTCCAGCGCTCGCGTACCAGGTACGCAGCCTCGCCCGACTCGGTCGTCACGAGATCGCCGGGGCGCGACCGGTTGCCCATCGCCGCGGTCTGCGCCTGGTTGCCGTGCCGCCGCTCGGCCCGACGGGCCATCGCGACGCCGGTGCGTCCGGGGGCCGGTGCCGCCCACACGCCGAAGCGTCCGTTGGGGGTGCGCAGCGTCAGCGAGAACTTCGTGTCGACGTCGATCAGAGCGGCCCACGGTATGACGACGGTGCGCAGCACGTTCACGACGGTCACGGCATCGTCGTCGACCGTGAGGCTCGGTCGCCACAGCACCACATAGGCGGCGAGAGCGATCAGCGCCAGCGGCAGGACGATCCGGGCCGCCTCAGCGCCCGCCAGCAGCCCGGCAACGGCGCTGGTGATCAGAGCGAACAGGGTCAATGCCCAGGCCACGACCGCGAGAATGCGGTTGAACCGCGAATGAAAGCTGTCGCTGGCGGTATCCGTCTTGTGCATTCCTTCATCCTTGCAGCATCCGCTGAGGCCTCAGCAGCCCAGCCCACAGCCACGGCCGCGTCGGCCAGAAAGGGAGCGATCTAAGTGGACGCCACCCCGAAGCCCCCCGTTCTCCAGATCACCGACCTCAGCGTCGACTTCGCCGTCGACAACATCTGGGTGCCCGCGGTCAAGAACCTCAATTACACGATCAAGTCCGGCGAGGTCATGGCGCTGGTCGGTGAGTCCGGTTCCGGCAAGAGCGTCAGCTCGATGTCGATCCTCGACCTGCTCCCGAAGAACAGCCGCGTCTCCGGCAGCATCAAGCTCAACGGCGTCGAACTGCGCGGTGCAAAGCCCGCGGAACTCCGCGACGTACGCGGCAAGGATGTCGCGGTCATCTTCCAAGAACCGATGACGGCCCTCAACCCCGTCTTCACCGTCGGTTTCCAAATCGTCGAGACGCTGCGCCTGCACTTCGGCATGTCGCCATCGCAGGCGAAGGAGCGCGCCATCGAGCTGCTCGCGCTGGTCGAGCTGCCCGACCCGGTCAAGGCCTTCAACTCATACCCCCACCAGCTCTCCGGTGGACAGCGTCAGCGCGCGATGATCGCCCAGTCGATCTCGTGCGACCCGAAACTGCTGATCGCCGACGAGCCGACCACCGCGCTCGACGTGACGGTGCAGGCCGAGATCCTCGACCTCATCCGCAGCCTCCGCGACCGTCTCGGCAGCGCCGTGCTGCTGATCACGCACGACATGGGTGTCGTCGCCGACATCGCCGATCACATCGCCGTGATGCGCAAGGGTGAGGTCGTCGAGGCGGGCCCATCGCTCGAGGTCTTCCGCAACCCGAAGCACCCGTACACGCAGGCGCTTCTCGCCGCGGTGCCGCATCTCGGCCAGGGCAACGCCGGCGATGACGAAATCGATATGACCATCGCCCTCGCCACCATGGCCGAGGGTGACGGCGCCGTGCTCAGCGAGGACCTGCGGGTTCAGATCGAGGCGAACGAGCGCATCGCGGCCGAGGCGGCGAAGGCCGCGGACGCGGCCCTGGCCTCCGTTCCGGTCGTGCTCGACTTCCAGGATGTCGTCATCGAGTACCCGGGGCGCGGTCGCGTGAAGGCCTTCCGCGCCGTCGATCACGTCAGCCTGCAGGTGCACGCCGGAGAGGTGATGGGGCTTGTCGGCGAGTCCGGGTCCGGCAAGACCACGCTGGGTCGGGCGGCCATCGGCCTGCTGCCGATCACGTCGGGCAAGCTCGACGTCGTGGGCACCGACATCTCGAAGCCCACCCGTCGTCTCGTACGCGAGGTACACCGCAAGGCCGGCATCGTGTTCCAGGACCCGGCCTCGTCCCTCAACCCGCGCATGACCATCGGCCAGAGCATCGGCGAGCCCCTCATGCTGGCCCAGGGCACCAAGGGGGCGCCGCTCGAGCGCGAGGTCAAGGCGCTGCTCAGCTCCGTCGAGCTGCCGAACTCGTACTACAGCCGCTACCCGCACGAGCTCTCCGGTGGCCAGAAGCAGCGCGTCGGAATCGCGCGTGCCCTCGCCCTCAAGCCGTCGCTGCTGATCGCGGACGAGCCGACATCCGCTCTCGACGTGTCGGTGCAGGCCACCGTGCTCGAACTGCTGAAGACCCTGCAGCGCGAATTCCAGTTCGCGTGCCTGTTCATCACCCACGACCTCGCGGTGATCGACGTGCTCGCCGACCGCATCGCGGTGATGCACAACGGCAAGCTCGCCGAGGTGGGTACCCGTGACGAGATCCTCCGCAACCCGAAGGATCTGTACACGCAGCGCCTCATCGCGGCGGTTCCGCTGCCCGACCCGGAGGTTCAGCGGGAGCGGCGGGAGCTGCGCGCGAAGATCCTGGCGGCGGGCGCGGAATAGTCGCTGAAACGACGCCTGGGCCATTCCTGTGGAATAGATGGGCGTCCCCACCGGTTGTACCGTGTAAATAGGGCGAAACGCCCCTGCGCGATAGACTTGCCATGCGGCATGCCCGATTGCGTGCCAGCTCTTCCGTCGGTAGCAGCGACTCTGTCATCGGCCACTCTCCTCAAAAGGAACTACTTCTATGGCTATCGCCACTCGTAATGACCTGCGCAACGTGGCTATCGTCGCGCACGTCGACCACGGTAAGACCACCCTCGTCGACGCCATGCTCCGCCAGACCAACTCTTTCGCCGCACACGCGCACCTCGAAGAGCGCGCAATGGACTCGAACGACCTCGAGCGCGAAAAGGGCATCACGATCCTCGCGAAGAACACCGCCGTCTCGTATGCCGGTGTTCACGCGACCGACGGCCCGATCGTCATCAACGTGATCGACACCCCCGGCCACGCCGACTTCGGTGGCGAGGTCGAGCGCGGCCTGAGCATGGTCGACGGCGTCGTTCTCCTCGTCGACGCGAGCGAGGGCCCGCTGCCGCAGACCCGCTTCGTGCTCCGTAAGGCTCTCGAGTCGAACCTCCCCGTCATCCTGCTGGTCAACAAGACCGACCGTCCGGATGCCCGCATCGACGAGGTCGTCGGAGAGAGCCAGGATCTGCTCCTCGGCCTCGCCAGCGACATGGCCGACGAGCACCCCGACCTCGACCTGGACGCGATCCTCGACGTTCCCGTGGTGTACGCCTCGGGCCGTAACGGTGCCGCGAGCTGGAACAAGCCCGCCAACGGCGAGCTGCCCGACAACGACGACCTCGAGCCGCTGTTCGACGCCATCCTCAAGCACATCCCGGCGCCGACCTACGACGACGAGGCCCCCCTGCAGGCACACGTCACCAACCTCGACTCCTCGCCGTTCCTCGGCCGCCTCGCGCTGCTGCGCATCTTCAACGGCCAGCTGAAGAAGGGCCAGACGGTCGCCTGGGTCAAGAATGACGGCAGCGTGCACAACGTGCGCGTCACCGAGCTGCTGATCACCAAGGCGCTCGACCGCTTCCCGACCGACTCGGCGGGCCCCGGTGATATCGTCGCCGTCGCCGGTTTCGAGGACATCACCATCGGTGAGACCCTCGCCGACCCGGAAGACGTCCGCCCGCTGCCGACCATCACAGTCGACGACCCCGCGATCTCGATGACCATCGGCACGAACACGTCGCCTCTGATCGGCAAGATCAAGGGTCACAAGCTCACCGCCCGCATGGTCAAGGACCGCCTCGACCGCGAGCTGGTCGGTAACATCTCGATCAAGCTCGTCGACATCGGACGCCCGGACGCCTGGGAGGTCCAGGGTCGTGGTGAGCTCGCGCTCGCCATCCTGGTCGAGCAGATGCGTCGCGAGGGCTTCGAGCTCACCGTCGGCAAGCCGCAGGTGGTCGTCAAGCAGATCGACGGCAAGGTGCACGAGCCCTTCGAGCACCTCACCACCGATGCTCCCGAGGAGTACCTGGGTGCGATCACGCAGCTGCTCGCCGCCCGTAAGGGTCGCATGGAGGGCATGTCGAACCACGGCACCGGCTGGGTGCGTATGGAGTTCGTCGTTCCGTCGCGTGGCCTCATCGGATTCCGCACCGAGTTCCTCACCATCACGCGTGGTGCCGGTATCGCCAACGCCGTCTC
>JBEVGK010000263.1:0-3769 GCA_040511795.1 Lacisediminihabitans sp.
TACACCAAGGGCTTCAAGTTCTCGACCTATGCAACGTGGTGGATCCGCCAGGCCATCACCCGAGCTATGGCCGACCAGGCCCGCACAATCCGCATCCCCGTGCACATGGTCGAGGTCATCAACAAGCTCGCCCGCGTTCAGCGCCAGATGCTGCAGGACCTCGGCCGCGAGCCCACCCCAGAAGAGCTGAGCCGCGAGCTCGACATGACCCCGGAGAAGGTCATCGAGGTACAGAAGTACGGTCGCGAGCCGATCTCGCTGCACACTCCGCTCGGTGAAGACGGCGACAGCGAGTTCGGTGACCTCATCGAAGACACCGAGGCCGTCGTTCCGGCCGATGCGGTCGGCTTCACCATGCTGCAGAAGCAGCTGGAGTCGCTGCTCGACTCCCTCTCCGAGCGCGAGGCGGGCGTCATCCGTATGCGCTTCGGACTGGGTGATGGAATGCCGAAGACCCTCGACCAGATCGGCGATACCTTCGGCGTCACGCGCGAGCGCATCCGCCAGATCGAGTCGAAGACGATGGCGAAGCTGCGTCACCCGTCGCGGTCGCAGTCGCTGCGCGACTACCTCGAGTAGACAGAACCGAACGAAGACGACACGCGTCGGCGGGCACTGCCCGTCGGCGCGTTTTTCGTATCCGGCCCTCGGTAAACTCGATAGTCGGCCTCGGCGGATGCGCTCCGCCGAACCCCAACGAACAGCCGACTCACCGAAGTAAGGATGTGCCTCGATGGTCGCAGACACCACTCCCGCCAGCTCCCAGCCCGCCGCGAACGACGGCAAGAAGCTCGAGACGGTGGTCGACGGCGTGCGGTACAACCGCATCCCGATCAAGACCCGTCTGGTCGGCCCGGATGACGATATCGTCGAGGTCGTCACCTCCTTCGCGGATCCGGTCATCGAGCCGGGGGACATCCTCTTCGTCACGGAGAAGATCGTGGCGATCACCCAGGGCCGTGCCTACCCGGTCGACTCGATCCAGGCCCGGCCGCTCGCCGTGCGGCTGTCGCGCTACGTGACGAAGACGCCATCCGGCATCGGTCTCGGACTGCCGCAGACCATGGAGATGGCGCTGCGCGAGTGCGGCGTGCCGCGCATCCTGTTCGCTGCCGCGGTCGCAGCCGTGACCAAGAAGCTCGGTCGATCCGGAGACTTCTACCGCGTTGCCGGTCCCAAAGCGCGCGGCATCGATGGCCCCACCAGCGGCACCATCCCGCCCTACAACTCGCAGGTCGTGCTCGCCCCGTCCCGACCGGCAGAGGTGGCGAAGCGCCTGAAGTCCGCGCTGGCGACCCCGGTGGATGTGCTGATCGCCGATATCAATGACTTCGGTGGCAACATCCTGGGCTCCACCGTCGATCGGTCGACGGATCGAGCAATGGAGAAGGTTCTGGGCGACAACCCGCTCGGGCAGGGGCATGAGAGCACCCCTCTCGGCATCATCCGCCGAGCACGCTGACCGCGCCCGCAGCGCAGGACGCGCGGGCTAGAAGCCGACGAACTCGCGGAAGCGGGGGCGGCTGCCGGTGCGGATGCCGGTGACGCTCGGCTTGTTCTCGTAGACGCCGGCCGCCCAGTTGCCCTCGACCAGCACCGGACCGTTCTCCCCGATCACGATGTCCCAGCCGACGTACTGAATCTGCGGCACGACGCGAGCGGCCTTGTCGATGAACGCGAACAGCTCGTCCACCAGCGGCAGCTGGAAGTCGACGATGGAGACGCCCGACTCGGGGTGGTTCTGGTAGACGTTGTCGTGCGAGTCGTAGCCGGCACCGCGGGAATGACCGTTCAGGTCGAGCATCGTATAGAAGCCACCGAACGTCTGCTGGTCGCTCGCCGCGCCGCGCCCGAACTTCTGCGCCATCGAGAGCACGTGGGTCTCGGTGCCGTCGAAGAAGGTGGTCACGCGCGTGGTGTTCGCCGTACCCGGGCAGATCGCCGCCAGAGTCGGGTGCTGGGTGATGTACTCCTCGAGCAGGGTCTGGCCCTTGGCGAGCAACTGCGCTCGGAACTTGTTCCAGTCGACGACGTCAGTCGCCTCGTACCGTTCGACGCCGTGACCGGAGTCGCTGAACGGCACCTTTCCCATGACCTTCTCATGCGCCAGCACGAAGTCGCGGATCTGGTTCACCGACGATTCGCGCACGTCGAGCCATCCGCGGCCGAGCAGGTCGGCGAACGCGTGGTTGAACTCGAGCTTGTCGTGGAACAGCGAGCGGAACTCGGGTTGGTCGTACTTCATGGCGATGTGGTTCGAGAGCGAGTGCGTCATGAACGTCTCACGCTCGGTGCTGGTGAGCATGGCGAAGTCGTAGTCGACGTAATCCTGGAACGCGGTGTTGCGGAAGGCTGCAGACCAGAGCATGTCGGCGAAGACGACCGGGGTTGGCTTACCGAACCTCGCGCCGACCTCGCGGGAGCGCTGCAGCACCGAGGCTGCGTTGAAGCCTCGGGCGCGACGCCCCAGGTAGGCGAGGCGGTTCTTGAGGCCGAGGCCCTGTGCTGTCACGGTGGTCGTTCTCCCGTCGGTGGCCGGCGTGTGCCTGACGATTCTACCGTTCGGTCGCCGAGCGCTTCCCGCCAGACACCGTCGGCGGGAGCCCGACGTCGTATTCTCGAGGGATGCACTCCTCCCACCGTCACGTGCTCGGCGTCGAGCGTGAGCCGGTCGGCCGGCACGGTCTGACCGTCGACCTGGAGGCCATCCGGCACAACACCGGCGTGCTGCTCGGCCGAGGCCCTGTGCTCGCCGACGTGACCGCGGACGGCTACGGGCACGGTGCGGCCGAGGTCGCGGACGTTGCTGTCGCTGCAGGGGCGACGTGCCTCGGGCTGAGTCGTCCGTGGGATGCCGAGGCAGTGCGGAGCATCGGAGTGGACCTCTACGTCGTGCCCGGATTCTCTGGGGTTGTCCAGACGGGCGAGTTCACCGTCGCCGGCCCCGCGCTGTACGGACTGACGGATGACCCGGGCCTCCGCCCGGCGATGCGCGTGTCTGCCGTGGTCGTCGCCACCAAGACCATCGATGCGGGGGAGGGGGTCTCCTACGGCCTCACCTACCGCGCCACCGCCCGCACCAACCTCGCCCTGGTCGGGATCGGCTACGCCGACGGTCTGGACCGCGCCGCGGGCAACGTCGCCAGCCTCCTTCTCAACGGCGTGCAGCGCCGCATCGTCGGACGGGTGGCGATGAACGCCCTAGTGCTGGAGCTCAACGATGGCACGGCAGAGGTCGGTGACGAGGCGGTGGTGTTCGGCGACCCTGCGGCGGGAGAACCGCATGTGCGCGATTGGGCAGCCGCGATCGATCGCCCGCCCGCCGAGATCACGTCGGTGTTCGGCCGCCACATGCCGAGGAGCTACGCATGAGCGACGGCGGGCAGATCGACGACATCCCCGCATGGATCCAGGCCATGCCGCCCCGCATCTCCGTCGACCTCGCGGCGTACACGCGCAATCTCGACGCGCTCCGAACCCGTGTGGCCCCAGCCGAGGTGATGGCGGTGCTGAAGAGCGATGGCTACGGGCACGGGCTCCTCCCGATCGCGCGCGCCGCGACCGCCGCCGGCATCACCGCCCTCGGAGCGCTCGACATCGACACCGCGCTGCGCCTCCGCGATGCGGGAATCGGTGAGGAGGTGCTGATCTTCGCCTGGCTGCTCGCCCCGCACGACGACCTCGACGCGGCAGTCGCCGCGGGGATCGATCTCGGTGTCTCGTCACTGGACGAGCTCAACCGGGCTGCGGCAGCGGCATCCGTTCGCAC
>JBEVGK010000264.1:0-3781 GCA_040511795.1 Lacisediminihabitans sp.
TGGTGTCGCCCGAGCGCCTGAACAACCCGTCGTTCCGCGATGAGCAGCTGCCGCAGCTGGTCGAGCGGATCGGCAGCAGTTCTCCCCACAGTCGTCCATACACCGTCCGCTCTGTCAGCCGCGGCTGCGATGCTTGAGCGCGTGACCACAACGCCCCCGCACACGCAGACCTCCGAGACCCGCACCGCCGCCGTCGAGGTCTTGCGCACACTCGTCGGGCGTGACGACGCCGACTTCCACGACGGACAGTTCGAGGCCATCGAGACGCTCGTCGACCGGCACAGTCGCGCGCTCGTCGTGCAGCGCACCGGGTGGGGCAAGTCCGCGGTGTATTTCGTCGCCACCCTGCTACTGCGCCGCCGGGGGGCCGGCCCCACCATCCTGGTCTCCCCGCTGCTTGCGCTGATGCGCGACCAGATCGCCGCAGCCGCCCGTGCCGGGGTGCGTGCGGTCGCCATCAACTCCACCAATGCCCACGAGTGGGGAGAGGTGCAACGGATGCTCGCGGCCGACGAGGTCGACGTGCTGCTGGTCTCCCCCGAGCGCCTCAACAACCCGGGCTTCCGCGAGAATCAGCTGCCCGCCCTGATCGACCGCATCGGCATGCTCGTCGTCGACGAGGCGCACTGCATCTCCGACTGGGGTCACGACTTCCGCCCCGACTACCGGCGCCTGCGCGACCTCATCGCGCAGATGCCGCCCGGAGTGCCCGTGCTCGCCACGACCGCCACCGCCAACGAGCGGGTGGTGACGGATGTCGCGGAACAGCTGGAGGGGGCAGCCGACGTCCCCGGGGTCGTCACCATCCGCGGCCCGCTCGCCCGCGCCTCGCTGCGGCGCGGCGTGCTGCGGCTGCCCAACGCGCGGGCGCGTCTCGGCTGGCTGCTCAGCCACCTCGACGAGCTGCCCGGCAGTGGCATCATCTACGCGCTGACCGTTTCCGCCGCCGAGGACACGGCCCGGCTGCTGCGCCAGGCCGGCCACGCCGTTCATGCCTACACCGGACAGACCGACACCGCAGAGCGCGAGCAGCTCGAGGCCGCCCTCAAGAACAACGAGGTGAAGGCGCTCGTCGCCACCAGTGCGCTCGGCATGGGCTTCGACAAGCCCGACCTCGGCTTCGTGCTGCACCTCGGCGCGCCGTCCTCCCCCGTCGCCTACTACCAGCAGGTCGGTCGTGCAGGGCGCGCGACGGCCAACGCCGACGTGCTGCTCATGCCCGGGGTCGAAGACGAGGCCATCTGGCAGTACTTCGCCACGGCGTCGATGCCGAGCGAGGCCCGGGCGTCCGCGGTGCTGGAGGCGTTGCAGGCGAACGGCGGAGCCCCACTGTCGACGCCGGCGCTGGAGTCGCGGGTCGACATCCGTCGCACCCCCCTCGAACTGCTGCTCAAGGTGCTCGATGTGGACGGCGCGGTGCAGCGCGTGCAGGGTGGCTGGGTCGCTACCGGTCGGCCATGGACCTACGATCGCGACCGTTACGAGCGCATCGCCGCCGAGCGGATCGCCGAACAGCAGCACATGCTCGACTACGAGACCACGACCGGCTGCCGCATGGAGTATCTGCAGCGCTCGCTCGACGACGACACCGCGGTGCCCTGCGGTCGCTGCGACAACTGCGCCGGGGTCTGGTACCCGAGCGATGTGGCGACGGATGCCGCGCAGACGGCCGCCGACTCGCTCGAGCGGGTGGGTGTCGCGCTCGAACCCCGCGCCCAGTGGCCCGCGGGCGCCGACCGACTCGGGGTCTCGGTCAAGGGGAATATCACGCCCGCCGAACGGATGCTGGAAGGACGGGCGCTCGCCCGACTCACCGACCTCGGCTGGGGCAACACCCTGCGCGCCACCTTCGCCCCGAACACGCCGGATGCTCCGGCCAGCGCGGCGATGCTCGCCGCCTGCGTGCGGGTGCTCGCCGAATGGAGCTGGGAGACCCGCCCGGTCGGGGTCGTCTCGATGCCGTCGGCGAAGCATCCGCTGCTCGTCGACTCGGTCGCGCAGGAACTGTCGCGGGTCGGCCGGCTGCCGCTGCTCGGAGCGCTCGACCTCGTCGATGACGCCCCGAGCGAGTCGGGCGGCAACAGCGCGTACCGGCTCGGCTCGGTGTGGAACCGGTTCTCCGTCAGCCCGCGGCTGGCGCAGGCGCTGAGCGAGGCCGCGGGCCCCGTGCTGCTCGTCGACGACCTGGCCGACAGCCGGTGGACCCTCACCGTCGCCTCGCGCCTGCTGGTGCAGGCCGGAGCGCCGGGCGTGCTGCCGTTCGTGCTCGCGCTGCGGTCCTGAGCCGCCGCCGCAAGGCCAGGACCGCCCTACCCTCCGGCACCTCATCGGACGTACAGTCGCGATGTGACCCCCGCCGATGCCGCCGCGCTGCTCGGGGTGGCGCTTGACGCGTCACCCGCGCAGATCGACGCCGCGTACAAGCGTCGGGCGCGGGCCTCCCATCCCGACCAGTTCGTCGGAGCGGGTCCACAGCAGACGAGAGCTGCGGCCGACGAGTTCATCCGGGTGACGGATGCCCGGCTGCTGATGCTGAGATACGCGGCGGAGCAGCGCTCCCGCGCACGGCCGACCGTACCGACGACCTCGCCGGTCGCCGCGACCGCGACAGGGACCACCACCGCGCGGCATCCGGCCGCTCCGGTGGCGCTCATCGTCTGGAGCTATCTGCTGATCTTCGCGAGCGTGTTCGCCTTCATCGGCGGAGCGCTGCCGTTCTCGCCCTGGATGCTGCTCGTGCTCGTCCCCACCGACATCGCCTCGATCGCCTACGCGCGCACCGGGCGTCGTGGGTTCATGATCGCGACGCTCGTGATGGGCGCGGTGAACGCCGCGGTGACGATCGCGTTCGCGTCGTTCGGCGCCCTGCTCGCGTTCGAGGTGCTGCTCGCACCGGGCATCGCGCTGTTCGTGCTGGGGCAGCGCACCGCCCGGCGCACCGCCCGCGATACTAGGCGCTGACCTCGTCGACCTTCAGCTCGGCACCGAAGATCGCCACCAGCAGCTGACCTGTCCACTCGATCAGATCGGCGTCGGCGAGCGGCACCCCCTGGCGAACCGGCATCGGCACGGAGACGGAGTGGGTCTGCTGGAAGTACCGGGCGCCGGGGAACATCCGCTGTAGCCGGATCTGAATCGAGTCGGCGAGCTCCATCGACGCGATGCGGAGATTGCCACCCGCGGTCACGACCTCGGAGAGGCCGGCCTTCTGCGCCATCCGTCGCAGTCGCGAGACCGCGATGAGGTTGAGCACCTCGGCCGGCGGTTCGCCGTAGCGGTCGGTCAACTCCTCGAGCACACGATCGATCGAGTCGGCGGATGCCGCGGGCGAGGATGCGGTGGACAGCTTCTGGTACGCCTCCAGCCGCAACCGCTCGCTCTCCACATACTCCTCGGGGATGTGCGCGTTGACCGGCAGCTCGAGCCGCAGCTCGGTCTGTCCCTCGGCGACGTCACCGCGGAAGGTGGACACCGCCTCACCGATCATGCGCAGGTAGAGGTCGAAACCGACGCCCGCGATGTGCCCGGACTGCTCGCCGCCGAGCAGATTTCCGGCACCGCGGATCTCCAGGTCTTTGAGCGCCACCTGCATTCCGGCACCGAGTTCGTTGTTCGCCGCGATGGTGGCGAGCCGGTCGTGGGCGACCTCGCCGAGCGGCTTGTCCTCGTCGTAGAGGAAGTAGGCGTACGCCCGTTCACGTCCGCGACCCACCCGACCGCGGATCTGGTGCAGCTGCGACAGCCCGTACTTGTCGGCGCGGTCGATGATCAGCGTGTTCGC
>JBEVGK010000265.1:0-4677 GCA_040511795.1 Lacisediminihabitans sp.
AAGAGCACGCGGCCCGCGATCCGCTCGAGGCGGGCGACGATGCCCGCCACCTGCTCGCCGGGCTGGGCGTGCAGCGTGGCGGTGAGACTGCCCTCGAGTTCGCCGAGCGAGGCGACGAGCCGGTCGTGCGAGTCGTACCGGACCAGCAGAGTCAGTGGACCGAAGACCTCGGCCAGCAGCACTTCGGTGTTCGCCTCGAACGTCGAGAGCGAGGCCGCGACGACGGCGGCGCCTCCGGTCGAGCTCCCCGCGACGAGCTCAACCCCGGGCACCGCGAGCAGGCGCTCGAGGCCGGCGCGGAACCCCCGGTCGATCGAGTCCGTCAGCATCGGGCGCGGACCGGGCAGCTCGAGCTCGGCGAGACCGCGTTCGAGACGCGAGTCCGAGGGGAGGAACACCACGCCGGGCTTCGTGCAGAACTGGCCGCTGCCGAGCGTGAACGACGCGGACAGTCCGGCCGCGAGGTCGTCGCCGCGCGCCTCGTCGGCCGATCGCGTGACGACGACGGGGTTGACGCTGCCCAACTCCCCGTAGAACGGGATGGGGGCCGGCCGGGCTGCCGCCAGGTCGTAGAGTGCCCTCCCGCCGACGACGGATCCCGTGAACGCGGCGGCCGTGATGGCGGGGTGCCGCACGAGCGCGACGCCGGACTCGTAACCCTCGACGAGCGCGAACGCACCCGCGGGTGCACCCGCGTCACCGAGCGCCTCCGAGACGATCGATGCCGTCAGGCGGGACAGTTCCGGATGCCCGGGGTGCGCCTTGACGACGACCGGGCAACCCACCGCGAGGGCGGAGGCGGTGTCGCCGCCTGCCACCGAGAAGGCGAACGGGAAGTTCGAAGCGGCGTACACCGCCACGGGCCCGGTCGGCCGGAGGATCCTGCGGAGGTCGGGCCGTGGCGGTACCGATCCGGGAACCGCGTGGTCGATGATCGCCTCGAGGTACGAGCCCTCGAGGACAACGGCCGCGAACAGGCGCAGCTGACCGGTGGTGCGCGAGACTTCGCCGCTCAACCGGGCCTCGCCGAGGTGGGTCTCCCGGTCGGCCACCCCGACTAGCTCGCCCGAACGGCGGTCGAGCGCGTCGGCGACCGCGTTCAGCCAACGGACGCGTTCCTCAGCGGTGGAGGCCGCCATCACGGGTGTGGCCGCGATGGCGGCGTCGAAGATGGAGTCGTCCATGGTGTCCTCCTGAGTCATCGGAACCGGATGCCGATCCCCGGGTCGTGCCCGCCGCTGGCTCGGCCGTCCACGATCGTGACACCGCTCGGCTCCGCCAGGGCTCCCAGGGCGCCGAACCCCGCGTCCTCGACGTCCTCGACCCAGGTCGTCTCCGGCATGGCCAGCGCGAGACGCGCGGAGAGCTCCGGCAGCAGGTGCGGGGCGAGGGTCAGTCCAGCCTCGCGAGCGAGGGTTGCGATCATCAGGAACGGAGTGATCCCGCCGACGCGGACGATGTTGGGCTGCAGCACGTCGATCACGCCCGCATCCACGAGATCCCGGAAGCGGTGAATCGTGTGGACGTTCTCGCCGAGCGCGACCGGCACGTCGATCGCACTCGCCAGAGACCGGTAGCCGCGGGTGTCGTCGGAGCGCAGCGGCTCTTCCACCCACTCCAGGCCGAACCGCGAGAGTGCGGCCACGGCGGTCTCCGCTCTCGCGAGGTTCCACCGCTGGTTGGCATCGACCATGAGCCGGAGGTCCGGACCGATGGTGTCGCGAACCGCAGCGACACGGTCGACGTCCTCGGCGATATCTGGCTTGCCGACCTTGATCTTCACGCCGCGGTAGCCGGCATCCCGCCAGCGCCCGGCCTGCGCCACCAAGTCGCCCAGCGAGTAGTGCAAGTTGACGCCGCTGCCGTAGGCGGGCTGGCTCTCGTGCCTGCGCCCGAGAGCGTCCGTCAGCGCGATCCCGCGCGCCCGCAACTCCAGATCCCAGAGCGCGAGGTCGATCCCAGCCAGGGCGATCGTCGTCACCCCACCGCCGCCGGCCTCGTGCACGTGCTCCCACCCGTCGGTCCAGCGGCTCGGCTCCGTCGTCCGGCCCAGCAGCCACGGCGCGAGGTCGTCGCGTAGGAGCGCGTCGACGGCAGTGGCGCCGATGGACGGCGTCCACGAGAATCCGTGCCCGACCGCACCGTCGTCGCGCGTGATCCGCACCTCGACGACGCCGAGGTCGCGCACGTCGTCGCCCCAGGGTCGGGAGAGCGGGACGCGGAGGATCCGGGTCGAGATCCCACTGATGGTGCCCGTCATCCGACGAGCTCCCTGCCGCGGTCGAGGATGCTGGCGAGCCGGTCGCGATGCTCCTCGGGCGGGTCGACGAGCGGCGGCCGGACCGCGCCGACACGAAGGCCGGACAGCTCCAGGCCCGCCTTGATGAGGGCGACGGCGTACCCCGGGGTCGAGTCCCGGAGGCGCACGAGCGGCTGGTAGAAGCCGTCGAGGAGTTCGTCGACACGAACGTCGTCCCGCGCCGTGTACGCCTCGAACCACGCAGTGGCGATCTCCGGCGCCATCGCGAACACCGCGGACGAGTACAGGGGAACCCCGATGGCGCGGTAGGCGCGCTGACTCAGTTCCGCGGTCAGCAGGCCATTGAAGAACTGCAGATCCGTCCGGCCGGAACGAGCCACCGCAAGCACGAACTCCTGCGCGAGCGCTACGTCGCCGACCCCGTCCTTGAACCCCGCCACCCGCGGATGCGCGGCCAGGCGCTCCACGGATTCGACGCTGAGTTGGGCATTTCCGCGGTGGTAGACGATGAGAGGCAGAGCGGTCGTGTCGGCTATCGCCTCGATGTAGGCGACGATGCCGTGCTGCGGCCCCGTGACCAGGTACGGCGGCATCACGAGCAGCGCATCCGCTCCGAGTCGTTCGGCGACGACCGCGCACTCGCGAGCGTGCCCCAGCGGGCCACCCGTCCCGGCGACCACGGGCACTGTCCCCGCCGTCACTGCCACGCCGCGGGAGACCACGATCTCGTACTCCGCGAGAGAGAGCGCGTGGAACTCCCCCGTGCCGCATGCGATGAAGACTGCTCCCGGGTTGTGGGCGAGGCTCGCCGAGAGGTGCTCGTCGAGTCGGTCGGACGCGACGGCGCCGGACTCGTCGAACGGCGTGACCGGGAAGTACAGCACCCGCGGGGGGAAGACGAGTGAGCTCACGTCGTCACCTCGGTCACGAGCTCGGTGCGCCAGGTACGGGTCGCGCGCCAGCCCAGGAGCCGCTCGGCCAGAGCCGAGCTGAATACGGCGGGAGCCTCGCCGAGCGCGCCGACCAGCTCAGGCCGGTACCGCGGTGCGAGGTCGGCGATCGGCTCGCGAGCGAGTGAGTCGGGAGCCCCCACGAAGAACGTGGTGCCGTTGGGAATCTCGTGTGCGCGCGCGATCCACGCCAGTACGAACTCCCCCGCATCGCGCGCGTCGACGTAGTTGAACAGTGCGACGGCCGAGAGCTCCGGGTGCTCGAGGCGCTCGAGTACGGTGTGCCCCTGCTGAGTCGGGGCACCGGCCCACTCCTCCGGCGCGATTACGTAGCACGGGCGGAACGAGGCCACCTTGAGCCGCCGCCCGTGAGCGCGCACGGCCATCGCGGCAATCCCCTCGATCGCCTGCTTGGAGAGCGCGTACCCGTTCCACGGGGCCGTGGGGTGCTGCTCGTCGAGAGGCAGGTACTCGGGCTCCCAGCCCTCCGGCGCGCCGTAGCCGATCACGGTAGGGCTGCTCGCGAACAGGAGGGACGACACGCCAGTCGCCAGGCTCGCCTCGAGCACGCTGAAGGCGAGACCGGTGTTGGTGGCGTAGAGCTCGGGGTCCGGCCGGCCGAACGGGACAGCGATCGCCGCCAGGTGCACGACCGCGTCCGGGCGAACGTCCGCGAAGAGGCTCGCCGTGGCCACCGGGTCCGAGAGGTCGCACGCGATGTGCCGCGCCGCGCCGTCGGAGTGGGGCGAGCGGTCGACGGAGATGACGTCGTGCCCGGCCGCGGCCAGCACGGCCACGACGGAGCGGCCGAGGCGGCCGGAACCACCGGTCACGAGGCAGCGGCTCACGAGCGCTCCGCCCATGCGGTCGCGGCAGCACCGAGGTCGAGGTCGGCGATACGGACGGCATCGCCGGAGTCGAGCGAGCGGTTGCCCGCGAGCCCGACCACGACCGAGCGCACCCCGTCGCGCCAGGACGCGGCATGGCCGAGCGGGTCGTCCGCGACCCCGCGGAACACGTCCCTCAGAAGCACGGCGTCACCTCCCCCGTGCCCGCCCACGGCCGCGGGGATGGGGACCTCCTCGGCCGCGGCGAAGTGCTGTTGCACGGTCAACGTCTCCGACGTGGGCCGGCTGCCCTCCTCGATCACGAGGTCGGGCCGTGCACTCGGATCGACCACGACGCGGCCCTTCTCGTCGAGGAGCACGGCACCGCGCTCGACCACGCGGAGCTCCGCACGGCCCTTCGTGCCGTTCACCGCGACGGTGTAGCCCTCCCACGGCGAGTGTGCGTTGAGCGAGTACGACATCGACGCCCCGCGTGAGTAGTCCACGACGAGCGAGAGGTTGTCCTCGATCGTGATCCCCGCGTCGAACACGTCCCGATCGCGGCGGTAGCCGTCGTACCCCTCCTGATCGAGGTACAGACGGCGGAACTGTTCGTCGGCGCGCAGATCGAGGCTGAACT
>JBEVGK010000266.1:0-3575 GCA_040511795.1 Lacisediminihabitans sp.
GGGCGCGTTGCCACCTGGGCGGACACCGACGCCGAATACCTCGACATGATCCGGGCCTGCCAGGCCGCGATCTACGAGGGCGAGGCCTACCAGCTCTGCCTCACCACCGAGGCCACCGTCTCCGGCACTCCCGACCCGCTCGGCACCTATCTCCGCCTGCGCGCCGGCAGTCCCAGCCATCACGGCGGGTACGTCCGCGCGGACGGGGTCGCCCTGCTGAGCGCCTCACCGGAGCAGTTTCTGAGCGTGACCCCGGACGGGATCGTGGAGTCCAAACCGATCAAGGGGACCCGTCCCCGGGGAGGCACCCCCGCATCCGATGCCGCACTCGCCCGCGAATTGCTCGACAGCGATAAGGAACGCGCCGAGAACCTGATGATCGTCGATCTGATGCGTAACGACATCGCCCGGGTGAGCGAGGTCGGCTCGGTCGCTGTGACCTCACTGCTCGCGGTCGAAAGCTACGCGCACGTGCATCAGCTGGTCAGCACCGTGCGGGGGAGCCTGCAGCAGGGGCTGGGGGCGGTGGATGCCGTCGCCGCATGTTTTCCCGCCGGATCGATGACGGGCGCACCGAAGATCCGTGCCGTCGAACTGCTCGACGCGATCGAGCACCGCGCCCGGGGCGTGTACTCCGGAGTCTTCGGCTATTTCTCGCTCGACGGACGTGCCGACCTGGCCATGGTCATCCGGAGCATCGTCATCGACTCGAATGGTGCGACCGTCGGCGCCGGCGGCGGCATCACCGCGCTCTCTGTGCCCGAGGAGGAGCTCGCCGAGGTGAAGCTCAAGGCCGCTGCCCTCCTGGCCGCACTGGGAGCCGTCTAAGCCCTGGAGCCGTCTGGGCCCTGGAGTCGTCTGGGCCCGGGGAGCCGTCTGGGCCCTGGGAGCCGTCTGGGGGTCGTCGTTCGCTAACCTTATGTTTCGGGCGTGTTTCTCTCCGCCCCCATCCCCGCACACGAAGTGAGAATGCCCTTGTCGAACGACTCCGCTCCCCACGTTTCCGCGCCGCACGGCTCTTCCTCGCGCGGCTCATCTTCGGGTGGGGCTGACGACGAGGGGCCCCGCTACGACCCGGTGGCACTGCAGCAGAAGTGGCTGCCGCGCTGGGAGGAGATGAAGCCGTTCCGCACGGACATCGAGGGCGACAAGCGCCCGCGCAAGTATGTGCTCGACATGTTCTCCTACCCCTCCGGCGACCTGCACATGGGGCACGCCGAGGCGTTCGCGCTCGGTGACGTCGTGGCGCGCTACTGGCGTCAGCAGGGATTCAATGTCCTCCACCCCGTCGGCTGGGACTCCTTCGGTCTGCCGGCCGAGAACGCCGCCATCAAGCGCGGTGTCGACCCGCGCGAATGGACGTACGCCAACATCGAGCAGCAGAAGGTCTCGATGAAGGAGTATGCGACATCCGTCGACTGGTCGCGTGAGCTGCACACCAGCGACCCCGAGTACTACACGTGGAACCAGTGGCTGTTCCTCAAGCTCTACGAGAAGGGCCTCGCCTACCGCAAGGAGAGCTGGGTCAACTGGGACCCGGTGGACCAGACCGTGCTGGCGAACGAGCAGGTGCTGCCCGACGGCACCTCCGACCGTTCCGGTGCCGTCGTGGTGAAGAAGAAGCTCACCCAGTGGTACTTCAAGATCACCGACTACGCCGACCGTCTGCTCGACGACCTCAACCAGCTCGAGGGCTCGTGGCCGTCGAAGGTGCTCGCGATGCAGCGCAACTGGATCGGACGCTCGGTCGGTGCGGACGTCGACTTCGAGATCGAGGGTCGCGCCGAGAAGGTCACGGTCTTCACCACCCGTCCCGACACCCTGTTCGGCGCCACCTTCATGGTCGTCGCCCCCGACTCCGACCTGGCGGCAGAGCTGGTCGCGGGGAGCACCGATCCGGTCGTGCGCGCGACATTCGCCGACTACCTCACCCAGGTGCAGAAGTCGACCGAGATCGAGCGCCAGGATGCCAGCCGTGAGAAGACCGGCGTCTTCCTCGACCGCTGGGCGATCAACCCCGTCAACGGGGAGCGGATGCCGATCTGGGCCGCCGACTACGTGCTCGCCGACTACGGCCACGGTGCGGTCATGGCCGTCCCCGCGCACGACCAGCGTGACCTCGACTTCGCCCGCAAATTCGACCTGCCGGTGCGCGTGGTGCTCGACACCAACGCCGCGGTCACCGGCGCCATCCCGGTGCTCCCGATCAACCCGGAGACCGGCGAAGCCGAGCTGCCCGACGATCTGCCGCCGCTCGACCCCGCGCACACCGGCCAGGCGCTGACCGGCGACGGACGGATGATCAACTCCGGCCCGCTGGACGGCCTGAGCAAGTCGAACGCCATCCGTCGCATCACCGAGATCCTGCAGGCCGCGGGCAACGGTCGCGCAGCGAAGAACTACCGCCTTCGTGACTGGCTGATCTCCCGCCAGCGCTTCTGGGGCACGCCCATCCCGATCCTGTACGACGAGGACGGCGAGCTGATCCCGGTCGCCGAGGAGCAGTTGCCCGTGCTGCTGCCGCCCACCGAGGGACTCGACCTGCAGCCGCGCGGCCAGTCACCGCTCGGCGCGGCCGAGGACTGGGTCAACGTGACCCTGCCCGACGGTCGCCCGGGCCGTCGCGACCCGGACACGATGGACACCTTCGTCGACAGCTCCTGGTACTTCCTACGCTTCATGGATCCGAACGACGAGACCCAGGCCTTCGCGCCCAAGGAGGCGGACAAGTGGGCCCCCGTCGACCAGTACGTCGGCGGAGTCGAGCACGCGATCCTTCACCTGCTCTATGCGCGCTTCATCACCAAGGTGCTGTTCGACCTCGGCTACGTGAGCTTCACCGAGCCCTTCAGCGCGCTGCTCAACCAGGGGATGGTGCTCTGCGGTGGCTCGAAGATGTCGAAGTCGAAGGGCGGCGTGAACCTCGGGGACGAGATCGCGCTGTACGGCGTCGACGCCATCCGCCTGACCATGGTGTTCGCCGGACCGCCGGAGGACGACATCAACTGGGAGGATGTCTCGCCGGCCGGCTCGGCGAAGTTCCTCGCCCGCGCATGGCGCCTGGCGCAGGACGTGACCAGCGCCCCCGAGGTCGAGTGGAAGACGGGCGACAACGCGCTGCGCCGTGTCACCCACCGCTTCCTCGCCGAAGCGCCCGGACTCGTCGAGTCGTTCAAGTTCAACGTCGTCGTGGCCCGCCTGATGGAGTTGGTCAACGCCACCCGCAAGGTCATCGACTCGGGTGCCGGCGGCGGCGATGCCGCCGTGCGCGAGGCGCCGGAGCCCGTCGCGCTCGCCCCGTCGCGGGTGGCCCCCGACAACCCCCCGGGGCTGTGGGGGGTGCTCGGATACCCGGCCAGCGTCGCGCAGTACGGCTGGCGCAAGGCCGACCCGACCCTTCTCGACGAGAGCTCCGTCACCGCGGTGGTGCAGGTCAACGGCAAGGTGCGCGACCGCCTCGAGGTAAGCCCCACGATCGACCCCGCGGAGCTCGAGCAGCTCGCCCGGGCGTCGGCCGCGGTCATCCGTGCGATCGGTGACGGTGAGATCGTCACCGTGATCGTCAAGGCCCCGCG
>JBEVGK010000267.1:0-4629 GCA_040511795.1 Lacisediminihabitans sp.
CAGAGATGCTCGCGGAGGCCGGGTACGCCGGCCGCCGTGACCCGCGCGCGCTCAACGTCGTCGATCCCCGCAACGACGTCGAATTCTTCTACCTCCGCCCGCGAGACATCGCCACCTACGTCGGCTCCGGCGCGCTCGACGTGGGCATCACCGGGCGCGACCTGCTGCTCGATTCCGGCTCGACCGCGGCAGAGATCACCAGTCTCGACTTCGGTGCGTCCACCTTCCGCTTCGCCGGCAGGCCCGGTCGCTTCGCCGAGCTGGCGGACCTCGACGGCATCCGCGTCGCGACCAGCTACCCGGGTCTCGTGGGCGACTTCCTCGCCAGGGCCGGCGTCGCCGCTCAGCTGGTGAAACTCGACGGTGCGGTGGAATCGGCGGTCAAACTGGGTGTCGCGGATGCCGTGGCCGACGTGGTCTCGACCGGTTCCACCCTGCGGGCGCAGGGCCTCGAGATCTTCGGCCCGGTCATCCTGCAGTCCTCGGCCGTGCTGATCAGCGGCAGCGCCGGACAGAATCGCGCAGAGCACCCCGGTCTCGCCATCCTGCAGCGCCGCCTGCAGGGGGTGCTGGTCGCCCGCCAGTTCGTGCTGATGGACTATGACCTCCCGGTCGACCTGATCGACCAGGCCTCCGCCATCGCGCCCGGCCTCGAGTCGCCGACGGTCTCGCCGCTGCGCGACAGCAACTGGGTCGCGGTGCGCGTGATGGTGCGCAGCGACGACACCAACCTGATCATGGACCGGCTCTACGACCTGGGCGCCCGGGCCATCCTGGTCAGCCCGATCCACGCCGCGAGGATCTGATCGTGGCCGTCGTGACCCGCGTGATTCCGTGCCTGGATGTCGCGGCCGGCCGTGTCGTCAAGGGCGTCAACTTCCTGAACCTCCGAGACGCCGGCGACCCGGTCGAGTTCGCCGCGAGGTACTACGAGCAGGGTGCGGACGAGATCACCTTCCTCGACGTGACCGCCACGGTGGACGACCGCTCCACCACCTATGACGTCGTGCGGGCCACCGCCGAGCAGGTCTTCATCCCGCTCACCGTCGGGGGCGGCGTGCGCTCGACCGACGACGTCGCCCGGCTGCTCGCCGTCGGTGCCGACAAGGTCGGCGTCAACAGTGCGGCGATCCAGCGCCCGGGGCTGGTGGGCGAGATCGCCGACCGGTTCGGCGCGCAGGTGCTCGTGCTCTCCCTCGACATCACCCGCAGCGCATCCGCCCCCTCCGGCTTCGTGGTGACCACCCACGGCGGACGCCGCGAGACCGAGCTGGATGCCCTGGTCTGGGCAGCAGAGGTGATCGACCGTGGGGCGGGCGAGCTGCTGGTCAACTCGATCGACGCGGACGGCACCAAGCAGGGCTTCGACCTGGAACTGGTGGCGGCGATGCGGGAGCTGTCCCGGGTTCCGGTGATCGCCAGCGGCGGGGCGGGCTCGGTCGGGGATTTCGCGCCCGCGGTGCGGGCCGGCGCGGACGCGGTGCTTGCGGCGTCGGTGTTCCACACCGGAGAGTTGACCGTCGGTGACGTGAAGCGCGAGCTCACGGCATCCGGAATCGAAGTGAGATGACCATGAACAGCACCGCAACCGATCTCGACTCCGTGCTCACGCGTGCCGTGTTCGACGTGAACGGCCTGCTGCCGGCGATCATCCAGGAGGAGTCGACGAAGCAGGTGCTGATGCTCGGCTACATGAACGCCGAGGCGCTGCGCCGCACGCTCACCGAGGGGCGCGTCACCTTCTGGTCCCGCTCCCGGCAGGAGTTCTGGCGCAAGGGGGATACCTCCGGGCACCGGCAGTACGTGAAGGCCGCGGCCTTCGACTGCGATGCTGATGCCATCCTCGTGACGGTCGAACAGGTCGGCCCGGCCTGCCACACCGGTGCCCACGCCTGCTTCGATGTCGACCCGCTGGCTCCCGTCATCGGTGATTCGAGCTCCGACTCGCACCCGGAGCAGGGCTTCATCGGCACCGAGACCCCGAACTTCGTCGACAACGAGATCGACCAGGTCACCTTCGGCGAGCTCGATGAGTGAGACACGATGAGTGAGACAAGTACTCGGGCCGAGTTCGACGGGCTGCTCGCCGGGCACCGGGTGGTGCCGGTCATCCGTGAACTCTTCGCCGACGGCGAGACCCCGGTGGGCATCTACCGCAAGCTGGCGCAGGGGGAACCCGGCACCTTCCTGCTCGAATCCGCCGAGCAGGGCGGCATCTGGTCGCGCTACTCGTTCGTCGGTGCGTCGAGTTTCGGCGTGCTGACGCAGGTCGACGGCGAGGCGGTCTGGCTCGACTACGGCATCGATGAACGGCGGGCCCTGGGCACCGGGTTCAGCCGCGCACCGCTCGAGGCGCTCGGCCACCTCTACGAGCGCTGGGGCACCGCTCACGTCCCCGGACATCCGCCCCTCACCGGTGGCCTGGTCGGTTTCATCGGCTGGGAGGCCATCCGTCAGATCGAGCGGTTGCCGAACATTCCGCCCGCCGACTTCGCCATCCCCGGACAGGCCTTCAGCTTCGTCTCCGAGCTGGTCGTGCTCGACCACCGCACCGGGGCGGTGCTGCTCATCGCCACGGCGCTGAATGACGGGGTAGACGATGCGGAGCGGCTCTGGGCCGGCGCGCAGTCCCGGCTGGACGACATGCAGCGGCGACTGGCGGAGCCCTCCGAGGCCTGGCTGGCCGAGGTCGACCTCACCGTCGCCCCCACGCCGACGCCGCGCATCCTGCCCGCGGAGTACCAGGCGGCGGTCGAGCGGTCGAAGGAGTTCATCCGCGACGGCGACGTGTTCCAGGTCGTCATCTCGCAGCGCTTCGACCACGAGGCGACGGCCGACCCGATCGATGTCTACCGGGTGCTGCGCACGCTCAACCCGAGCCCGTACATGTACCTGCTGTCGCTGGAGGATGCCGCGGGCGAGCCGTACTGGATCGTCGGCTCCTCGCCCGAGGCGCTGGTCAAGGTCGAGAACGACCACGTCTACATGCACCCGATCGCCGGGTCCCGCCCCCGCGGCGCGAACCCGGAGGAGGACCTCGCCCTGAGCGAGGAGCTGCTCGGCGACCCGAAGGAGCGCGCGGAACACCTCATGCTGGTCGACCTCGCCCGTAACGACCTGTCCAAGGTCTGCGTGGCCGGGTCCGTCGAGGTGACCGAGTTCATGCGGGTGGAGCGGTTCAGCCACATCATGCACCTGGTCTCCTCGGTGGAGGGCGACCTGTCGCCGGAGGCCAACTCGATCGACGTCTTCCGCGCCACCTTCCCGGCGGGCACCCTCTCCGGTGCGCCGAAGCCGCGGGCGCTCGAGATCATCGACGAGCTGGAGGCCGCGCAGCGCGGTCTGTACGGGGGAGTCGTCGGCTACTTCGGATTCGCCGGCGACCTCGATCTGGCCATCGCCATTCGCACCACGACCATCTCCGGCGGAGTCGCACGCGTGCAGGCCGGAGCGGGACTGGTGGCCGACTCCGATCCCGCCACGGAGCACCAGGAGACGCAGAACAAGGCGGCTGCCCCGCTACGCGCCGTCGCCGTCGCCAACGCCATGAAGCGGGTGCGTTCGTGACCCCGCGCCGACTGAACGCGCGCAGACTGAAGTCATTCACCATGCTCGCCGGAGTCGTGCTGAGCGGCCTGACCATCCTCACCTGGACCGGCCCGTGGTTCACGCTCACCATCGACGGCAGCGTCGCCACCCAGAGCCACCTGACCGCGGCGGGGGATGTCGCGGCTCCCGCCCTGGTCACCCTCGCGCTGGCCGGCCTCGCCCTCGTCGGCGCGCTCGCCATCGCCGGGCCCGTGATCCGTTACGTGCTCGGAGCCGTGCAGACACTCCTCGGGGTGACGATCGTGCTCTCTGCGGTGTCGGCGCTCCGGAATCCGGTCGCGGCATCCGCCTCGCTGATCACCGAGGCGACCGGGGTGAGCGGTGCCGCCCCCGTCGCCGCGCTCGTGCGCAGCGTCAGCGTGACCGCCTGGCCGGCGATCGCCATCGTCGTCGGTGTGCTGGTCGTGCTGCTCGGGCTGTTCCTCCTGTTCACGGGGCGGTTCTGGCCGGCATCGTCGCGCAAATACCAGGCAGTGCGGCTCGAGCGTCAGACGGTGGGGGAGAACCCTGCTGCCGATTGGGACAGCCTGAGCAGTGGCACCGATCCGACCGACGGCCCGGCAGACACCGACGACACTGACCGGGCCAGCACCACCGACCCGACGAGCGACGATTCGCCGTCACGCTAGACTTTGACCGACCCAGCACGAAGGAGAAAACCCAGTGAGCGACGAATTCCACGAGCCCGGCGAAGGCAACTCGCCCGCCGCCTGGACCGCTGTGATCATCATGCTCGTCGCCTTTGCCGTCGGCACTCTGGCCTTCTTCCTGAACCTTCCGATCGTCGTCTGGGCCTCGGCCGGACTCGTGGTGGTCGGTCTCATCGTCGGACTCGTGCTGCGCAAGCTCGGCTACGGCGTCTACGGGCCGAAATACACCTCTAAGCACGACTAGGTGCTCTCCGACCTCCTCGCCGGTTCTCTCGCGGACGCGGCGGCACGGCAGTCGCTCCGCCCGCTCGCGCAGGTCGAGGCGGTGGCTCGTGCGCGCCCCCCGGCACTCGACGCGCTGGCCGCTCTC
>JBEVGK010000268.1:0-6623 GCA_040511795.1 Lacisediminihabitans sp.
CGACAACCGGCAGCGGTTCGACCGTGCGCCTCGCGAGCAGGTCGCGCGCCGCGGGAGACACGTCCACTAGGTAGGGCGCGACCCGATGGATGAGCCGCGGCCGACTCAGCCGCGGAAGCAGGCTCACCAGCGACCAGAGCCCGAGTCCCAGCGTGAGACCGAGCACGATGCTCCACCCAGAGTGCGGCGTCAGCTGAACCATCGCCGCTCCTCGGGGATGCGACCAAGGCCGAGCATGAGGCGGTAGGCGACCACCGATACGGCCAGGCCGGCGACGATGACGGTCACGCCGGCGGCTGAGTTGTAGGCGCGCGCCGCCTCCGGCCGCGTGGCCAGCAGCACGAGGATGACCCAGGGGGCCGCGACGCCAAGCTTCGCCGCGTTCATCACCCACGATTGTCGGGCCTCCACCTCCGCTCGGATCGCCGCCTCCTGCCGCAGGTAGGCGGCGAGGCTGCGCAGCACGGTGGTGAGTTCGCTCCCGCCGACCTCGCGCGACATCCGCAGCGTTTCGAGGATGCGGTCGGCGACCGGATCGGCGAGTCTTCGCTTCAGGTCGTCGAGGCAGAGCCCGAAATTGCCGGTAGCCCGATAGTCCCGTTCGAAGGAGGCGAAGGCCTCCCTGGTGGCGACCGGGCCGGCATGGGCGAGGGTGACCAGGCTGTCGGGAAGGGCGAGTCCGGATCGCACCGCCGACACGAGATGATCGACGACATCCGGCCAGAGCACGCGCGTGGCTCGCCGCCGGGATCGCGCGCGCCATCCGACGATCAGGGTCGGCAGGGCGAGCGCGGTGAGCCCGGCGATGAGGGCGATCGGGGCTACCGGCACCAGTGCGAAGCAGAGCGCCGCCGCGGCCAGGCCGGCGATGCCGGAGACGAGCAGGAGAGCGGTGATCGAGACGGAGTGCAGCCCGGCCTGGGCGAGGCGCTCACGCAGGCGCGCGGACATCCGCCCCTCCGGTCGGACCACGCGGGCGCGACCCGCCGGCCATACCAGCGGTGAGATGACGAGCAACAGACCGAGACCGAGTGTGACGCCGAGCAGGATCACCATCAGGCACCCCCGGCGAGGATCGCGCTCGGGTCGAAGCCGTTCGCGTGGAACTTGGCAGTCTTGGTCGGGTAGCTGCCGGTGCCCTCCAGCACGCCTCGGGTCGAAGCGAAGATCGTGCTGGCTTCGATCACGCCGCCGGTGACCTGCCCGCTCGGTGCGACGATCTCTGTCACGCGCCGCCTGCCGCCGCGCGCGAGCTCGCAGTGCACGACGATGTCGATGGAGGCGGCGACGGTCGGCACCACGAACGCGGCATCGATGTTGCGGCCCGCCAGCAGCGGCAGCGTGCACAGCTTGGCCAGCGCGTCCCGTGCGCTGTTGGCGTGGATGGAGCACATGCCGGGTAGCCCGCTGTTCAGCGCGATGAGCAGGTCGAGCGACTCCGCCTCGCGCACCTCGCCGACCACGAGCCGGTCGGGCCGCATCCGCAGCGCCTCCTTGATGAGCCGGCGCAGGCTGATCTCCCCCGTTCCCTCGAGGCTCGGCTGACGACACTGCATGGCGACCGTGTCGCGGGCGGAGAGGTCGAGTTCGAAGGTCTCCTCGACGGTGATGATGCGCTCCCCCGGTCGCGCGCCGGACAGGAGGGCGTTCAGCATCGTCGTCTTGCCGCTCTGTGTGGCGCCGGAGACCAGGATGTTCTGCCCGGACAGCACGCACATCCTCAGGAATTCGGCCGACTGCTGCGTCAGCGAGCCGAGAGTGACGAGTCGCTGCAGGTCGCGGATCCGCGCCGCGAACTTGCGGATGTTGACCGACCAGTGCGCCTGCGTCACGTCGGGGATGACGACGTGCAGGCGGCTGCCATCGGGAAGTGAGGCGTCGACAAAGGGCGACGACAGGTCGACGCGACGACCGGATGACTGCAGCATCCGCTCGACCAGGTCCCGCACCTCGGAGGAGGTCAGCTCCACTCGGGTGAGCTCCGAGACGCCGTTACGGGCGATGAAGACGCGGTCGGGGCGGTTGATCCAGATCTCCTCGACCTCGGCGTCGTCGAAGTAGGGCTGCAGGGCGCCGAAGCCGGTGATCGAGGCGACGATCTCGCGCGTGGCCTGGTGCTCGTCGGCGAGCATCGGCAGGCTGCCGGCGAGGGCACGCTCGCTGTAGCTGCGCACGGCGTCCTGCACATAGCGGTCGGCGAGTGAGCGGTCACGGCCGAGGTCGACGCCGTCACGGCGCACCCGCTCCCGAACCTGCTCGGTGATGAAACTGACCGCCTGCGACATGCTGACAGTGTGCGACGATCCGGCGAAGGGCGTCGTGAGTTATCCACAGGTCGAGCCGGCTACGCCCCGACCCGTGTGTCTTCCGGAAGCACCACCGGCTCCGGCCCGCGACGCAGCGCCTTGCGCAGCCTGCGCCACGAGCGCAACACGGTCAGCGCCGGAAGACCGACCGCGAGCGCGACCATTCCCGCCCAACTGCGGTCGAACCGGCCGAGCGCCCGCTTGCGGTCCCACGCCCGCCGCAGTCTTCCGCCGGTCTCGCCGCGCGGAAGGACGGGGGTCGGCAGGCCGACCGTTGCACGCTGGTCGAGCAGCTCGCGCACCTGGGTGACCCAGTCATCCGCCGCCTCGCCGTGGAAGTAGTTCTCCTGCAGCCAGTCCGCGGCCGGCTGGTGAAAGCGTCCAGAGATGAGGTCGTCCGAGCCGCCGAACAGTCCGCTGCCCTCGAAGACGGTATTGATCAGCCCGTGACGGATGCCGAAGTCGTCGAGGATCAGAACCGGGCAGCCGAGCGCGATGGCCTCGATCGACGCGGTGGAACTCACCGTGACGAGACCACCCGCGGCCGCGAGGTGGGCACCCATCGCACCGCCCTCGACCACGAGGTTGTCCGGCGCCGGCGGATCGAGCTCGGCGATCAGATCGGCGTAGTCGTGCGTCTCGGCGTGCGTCTGCTGCTCGCCGTGGGTCGCCCGCACCTTCACCACGACGCGACGCGACGGATGCCGGCGTGCAGACTCCGCGAGCCAGCCCAGCAGCGCGAGCCGCTCCCCCTTGTACGCGGGAACCTTCGCCTGCGCCGCGAAGATCACATCGCCGGAATCGGAGCGCGGCCCCGCCGGGCTCGGCATGAACGGCAGGCTCGCCAGGCCGAAGCGCTGATCGATGCGCATGCGCTCGGCGAGGTCGGTGAACTCCGTGATCTCGCGCCGCGAGTGCAGCACGAACAGGTCGGCCTGTGCGCGGTGGGCGATCGCCATCCGGGTGGCCGGGATCGAGATGCCCGGCAGCCCGGTCACGATCACCGGACGCGTGGCACACGCGCCGAGAATGGCGCGCACCACCACCTTGACCAGGGGCCCGCGCACCGACAGCAGCACGACATCCGGATTCGTCTTCGCGACGCGCACGGCGAGCGCCGCGAGGTCGACCACGGGTGGACGTCCGATGCTGCGCGCCGCGGTGGCCAGAGCCGCGGTGAGCTGATCGGAGCTCGGCAGCACCGGGCTCGCCAGCACCACCATGCGTCGGTCCCAGCCGGCGGGGGCGTGCGCCAGCAGCGCGGCGCCCCACTTGACATAGGAGTCCGAGTCCGCGACGGCGAGGACCCGGACCGGGTCGCTCATGCGGGCACGCGACGGAGCTTCGCCAGCGGCGCCAGCTCCCCCGGGTAGATGCGCTTCTCGCCGTCGCCGAGCGCCTCGCCGATGACACGGATGTCGCGCACCAGGTGCGAGAAGTCGTCCGGTTCCAGCGACGCGGCATGGTCGCTTCCCCACATCGCCCGGTCGAGAGTGATGTGACGCTCCACGACGGTGGCGCCGAGGGCGACCGCCGCGACGGAGATCTGCAGCCCACGCTCGTGGCCGGAGTAGCCGATCGGGATCTCGGGGTAGCGCTCCTGCAGCGAGCCGATCATCCGCAGATTCGCCTCCTCGGGCGGCAGGGGGTAGGTGGAGGTCGCGTGCAGGATGATGAGCTTGCTCGGGTCGAAGACCGCGACCGCCGCATCGATCTGCTCGAGCGTGGACATGCCGGTGGAGAGGATGACCGGCTTCCCGGTCGCGGCGAGGGCCCGCAGCATCCCGAGGTCGGTCACCGAGGCGGACGCCACCTTGTGCGCGACGACGTTCAGGCTCTCGAGGAAGTCGACGGACGGCTCGTCCCAGGGGGAGGCGAACCAGTCGAGCCCGCGCAGGGTCGCGTAGTCGCCGATCTCGACGTACTGCTCACGACTGAATTCGACCCGGTAGCGGTAGTCGAGGTAGGTCATCTGGCCCCAGGGGGTGTCCCGCGGGGTGTTCTTCATGTGCTCCGGGGTGGAGATCTCCGGCGTGCGCTTCTGGAACTTGACCGCCTGCGCGCCGGCATCGGCCGCGACGTCGATGAGTCGCATCGCCAGGTCGACGTCGCCGTTGTGGTTGAGTCCGATCTCGCCGATCACGTACACGGGCTGGCCCGCCCCGATTGTCGATCGTCCAATTGTGACGGTCATGCTGTCCACCCTTCGTAGCTGTTTCTGTGGCTGAGGAGGCTCATCGTGCGGTCGAACACCGGGTCGAGCGCCGATGCCATCGAGTCGGCGAGGGCCAATTCGTCTTCGGTGTCGATCTCGATGGCGGTGCGCTCATCGACGAGCGCCACCCCCACCCGACCGAAGAACCGGAAGGAGTTCTGTCGGAAGCCCTGGGCGCGCATCACATAGAAGGCGCCGGTCTCGCGGTACTCGACCGAACGGTCCTGGCGACGCTGACGGTAGGCGGCGTCGTGGTTCACCCCGCGCGCGCCTCCCGTGCCGAGCCGCCAGAGGAACGCGTGGCTCTGCACCGCGGAGAACACGACGTCGTCGGTGCCGCCCAACACGCGATCGATGGCCTCGTCGAGGGCATCCGTATCGATGAAGGGCGACGTGGCCTGCAGGAAGACCAGCACCTCGGGGTCGCGCGGAAGCGCGTCGAGCACGTGCAACAGGGCAGACTCCGAGCTCGCGTGGTCGGTGGCCAGGGATGCCGGCCGGCCGAACACCTCGGCACCGGCGTCGCCGGCGACGGCGGTGATGAAGGGGTCGTCGGTGCTCACGATCACCCGGTCGATCAGCCGGCTGGACCGAGCGGATGCCACGGCGCGCGTCACGAGCGGAATCCCGCCGACCGGGCGCAGGTTCTTGCCCGGCACGCCCTTCGATCCCCCGCGTGCGGGGATCACCGCGACGACGTTCATCCAGTTGCCTTCCGTTCTGCGGCTGTGGTGCCGAGCCATTCCGGCGAGAGTAAGCAGCCACGACGGCACAGTCGCCAACGACGCATTAACGGATGGTGTCCGGCATCCGTCCGCTCGGGTGCGACCACGGCGTTAGCGTGGTGGGATGTCCGCGCTCGAGACCATGCCGCCCGCGCTCCGTGCCCGCCGGGCGTGGAGCGCGCTCGTGCTCGGCGTGGTCGCGCAGACCGCGGGAACGGTGTTCGTCTCCACCCCGGCCTTCCTCATCCCGCTGCTGCACACGGAGCGCGGGCTCTCGCTCGCCCAGGCCGGTCTGCTCGCCGCAACGCCGACGATGGGAATGGTGCTCACCCTGGTGCTCTGGGGCGCCCTCGCCGATCGCGTCGGCGAGAAGTGGGTGATCGCGGGCGGCCTCGCCCTCACTGCATTGGCGACGGTGGGGGCGATCACCGCCCACGGTTATGTCGATCTCGGCGTGTTCCTGTTGCTCGGTGGGGCGGCATCCGCCAGCACCAATTCGGCCAGCGGCAAGGTCGTCGTGGGCTGGTTCGCCAAGGAGCGCCGCGGGCTCGCCATGGGCATCCGGCAGATGTGCCAGCCGCTCGGCGTCACCGTCGCCGCGCTGACGGTGCCGACGATCGCCGCGGCCGACGACATCTCGGCCGCCTTCGTGCTGCCGCTGGCGCTCACGGCGCTGCTCGCGGTGCTGTGCGCGGTCTTCGTGGTGAACCCGCCGCGCGCCGTCTCCATGCAGACGGATGTCCGGGCCGCCAATCCCTACCGGGGCAGCGGATTCCTCTGGCGCATCCACCTCGTCTCGATTCTGCTCGTCGTTCCCCAGTTCACCCTCTCGACGTTCGGGCTGGTGTGGTTGGTGACGCAACTGCACTGGAGCGCCCTCGCCGCAGGCGTGCTGGTCGGCGTCGCCCAGTTCGTCGGCGCGATCGGCCGCATCGGGGTGGGCGTGCTGAGCGACCGGGTCGGCAGCCGGGTGCGACCGCTGCGCTGGGTGGCCGTGAGCGTAGCGAGTGTGCTGCTGGTGCTGGCCGCGGTGGATGCCGCGCACTGGGGCGCCGCCGCCGTGGTGTTCGTGCTCGCGACCACGGTGACCGTGGCGCCGAACGGGCTCGCGTTCACGTCGGTGGCGGAGATGGCCGGGCCGGGCTGGTCGGGCAAGGCCCTCGGCGTGCAGAACACCGGCCAGTTCATCGCGGCATCGCTGGTCGGTCCGCTGATGGGCGCCCTGATCGGGGTGGTCGGCTACCCGCTCACCTTCGCGGTGGCGGCGGTGTTCCCGGCGCTCGCGGTGCCGATCGTGCCTCGCGCCCACGCCGAGCACGACCACCTGTAGCGCCCCGGTCGACCGGCATCCGGCGGCAGTCGGTGAGCGGTCAGCGC
>JBEVGK010000269.1:0-7545 GCA_040511795.1 Lacisediminihabitans sp.
TACCTCGGCGACACCGTGCAGGTGATCCCGCACATCACCGACGAGATCAAGCGACGGATGCGACTGCAGGCCTTCGGGGACGACAAGCCCGATGTGATCATCACCGAGGTCGGCGGCACCGTCGGCGACATCGAGTCGCAGCCCTTCCTCGAGGCCGCACGCCAGGTGCGTCACGAGATCGGGCGCCGCAACTGCTTCTTCGTGCATGTCTCGTTGGTGCCGTACCTCGGTGCGGCGGGCGAGCAGAAGACCAAGCCCACCCAGCACTCCGTCGCGGCCCTGCGCTCGATCGGTATCCAGCCCGATGCGATCGTGCTGCGGTCCGACCGTGAGGTGCCGGACTCGATGATGCGCAAGATCGCGCTGATGTGTGACGTCGACATCGAGGCCGTCGTCAACGCGGTCGACGTGCCGAGCATCTACGACATTCCCACCATGCTGCACGACCAGGGCCTCGACGGGTACATCACCGAACACTTCGAGCTCGAGACCCCCGACGTCGACTGGTCGGGCTGGAGCGATCTGCTCCGCGCCGTGCACGAGCCCAAGCACGAGGTCACCATCGGGCTGGTCGGCAAGTACATCAACCTGCCCGACGCCTACCTCTCGGTGACCGAGGCCCTGCGGGCCGGCGGCTTCGCCCAGCAGACCAAGGTCAAGATCCGGTGGGTGCCGTCGGACGAGTGCGAGACCCCGGAGGGCGCAGCGAAGCTGCTCTCCGACCTCGATGGCATCTGCGTTCCCGGAGGCTTCGGGGTGCGGGGAATCGAGGGCAAGCTCGGCGCGCTGCGCTTCGCCCGCGAGAACGGCATCCCGACCCTCGGCCTCTGCCTCGGGTTGCAGTGCATGGTCGTCGAGTACGCGCGCACCGTGGTCGGACTGAGCGGGGCATCCTCGTCGGAGTTCGACCCGGAGACCGAGTTCCCCGTGATCGCGACGATGGCCGAGCAGGTCGACATCATCAACAGCGGCGACCTGGGCGGCACCATGCGTCTCGGCCTCTACCCGGCCGCCCTGGCCGAGGGGTCGATCGTCGCCGGCGTGTACGACTCGACGCTGGTCGAGGAGCGGCACCGCCACCGTTACGAGGTCAACAACGCCTACCGCCCCCAGATCGCGGATGCCGGACTCGTCTTCTCGGGGACCTCTCCCGACGGGCACCTGGTCGAGTTCGTCGAGCTGCCGAAGGACGTGCACCCGTACTACGTGGGAACCCAGGCGCACCCGGAACTGCGGTCACGCCCGAACCGCGCGCATCCGCTGTTCCAGGGGCTCATCGCCGCGGCGCTGGAGCGCCAGGAGGCAAGCCGACTGTTCACGGTCGCCGAGGCCTGAGCCGTGTCCCAGCACAGCGGAAGCCAGCACAGCGGGAACGACGGCGGCCTCCACGACCAGCAGCACCCGGTGGAGATCGTGCGCAGCGAGACCGTGTTCCGCGGTCATGTCTGGGATGTGCGCCAGGACACCTTCCTCTACGGCGGCGAGGAGGTCACCCGCGAGTTCGTCGCGCACACCGGTGCCGTCGCCGTGCTCGCGCTCGATGAGCGGGAGCGGGTGCTGCTGATCCGTCAGTATCGGCACCCGATCGGCGAGCGCGACTGGGAGATCCCGGCCGGGCTGCTCGACATCGCGGGGGAGGATCCGCTCGGTGCGGCCCAGCGTGAGCTCGCCGAAGAGGTCGACCTGCAGGCGACCGACTGGCACATCCTCTCCGACATCCGCACCTCTCCCGGCGGCAATAGCGAGATCGTCCGCATCTACCTCGCCCGCGGGGTGAGCGCGACTGCCGAGGTCTTCGCCCGCACCGAGGAGGAGGTCGACATCGAGAAACGCTGGGTGCCGCTCGACGAGGCGGTCGACGCGTTCCTGGCGCGGGACATCCAGAACTCGATCCTCGGCAACGCGGTGCTCGCCGCCTACGTCAGCCGCGCCAAGGGCTGGGCCACGCTCGGCCCCGGTGTCGCGCCGCTGCCCCCGCGAGCGGTTCCGCTGCAGGACTGATCACCCGGTGACCGAGCCCGCCGCAGCGCCCGCACCGCCCACGCCGCTCGAGCGCGCGGTGGACCGGTACCTGCGGCACGTCGCCATCGAGCGCGGTCTCGCGGTGAACACGGTCTCCGCCTACCGTCGCGACCTCTCCGCCTACCTGGCGGCGCTCTCCGCGCGCGGCATCAGCACTCCCGAGGGCATCGCCGCGACCGACGTCGCCGCCTTCTCCACCGCGCTGCGCACGCGGGAGGAGTCCCCGCTCACCGCCTCATCACTCGCCCGCATGCTGTCCAGCGTGCGCAGCTTCCATCGCTTCCTGCTCGACGAAGAACTGGTCGAGACGGATGTCGCGGCCGACGCCAAACCGCCGAAGCTCGCCCAGCGCCTGCCGAAGGCGATCACCGTCGACCAGATGGCCTCGGTGTTGGACGCGGCGAGGGGCGACGACGTCCAGGCCCTGCGTGACCGCGCGTTGCTCGAGTTGCTCTACGCCACCGGTGCCCGCATCTCCGAGGCGGTCGACCTGAACGTCGACGACGTCCTGGGAGACGGGGGTGGCACGATCGACGTCGTGCGACTGTTCGGCAAGGGCGGCAAACAGCGGATCGTCCCACTCGGCAGCTACGCCCGTGCAGCGATCGACGCGTACCTGGTGCGCGCGCGACCGCTGCTGTCGGTGAAGGGCGCCGCGACGCCCGCGCTGTTCCTGGGCATGCGCGGCAGGCGGGTCTCTCGGCAGAACGCCTGGCTGATCATCCGTGCCCGGGCGGAGCAGGCGAAGCTCGGCGTGGAGATCTCGCCCCACACCTTCCGGCACTCCTTCGCCACCCACCTCCTGGCCGGGGGAGCGGATGTCCGCGTGGTGCAAGAACTGCTCGGACACTCCAGTGTCGCCACCACGCAGATCTACACGCTCGTCACCGCCGACACCCTCCGTGACATGTACACGACGGCGCATCCCCGCGCCCGATAGGGCGGTCCCTGAGCGTGTCGAAGGGCGGTCCCTGAGCGTGTCGAAGGGCGGTCCCTGAGCTTGTCGAAGGGCGGTCCCTGAGCGTGTCGAAGGGCGGGTCGTTCCGAGCGCACAGCATGGTGATCGGTAGAATCATCAGGACCGGTAGGCGCCGGCGCACAGCAGTGAGGAATGTCGGGATGACAGCAACGCGGGACACAGCGGCGGATGAGCTCTCGGGCCTCGATCTCCCCGTGAACGGTCCCACGGGCCGCCCGCGCACCGAGTTCCCCGTCCCGGCCGAGCTTCGCGAGCACGGACCGGCCCGCATCATCGCCCTCTGCAACCAGAAGGGCGGCGTCGGCAAGACCACCACGGCGATCAGCCTCGGCGCGTCTCTCGCCGAGTACGGCCGTCGTGTTCTCGCGATCGACTTCGATCCTCAGGGTGCGCTCTCCGCCGGCCTCGGCATCTCCAGCCACGACGTCGTCAACATCTACGACCTGATGCTCGGCACGGTCAAGGATCCGCACGACGCCATCCAGACCACCTCGATGCCGAACCTCGACATCATCCCGGCCAACATCGACCTGTCCGCCGCGGAGGTGCACCTCGTCAACGAGGTCGCCCGCGAGCAGATCCTGGCCCGGGTGCTGCGCAAGGTGAGCGACGAGTACGACGTCATCATCATCGACTGCCAGCCCTCGCTCGGCCTGCTGACGGTGAACGCGCTCACCGCGGCCCACGGTGTGCTCATCCCGCTGGAGTGCGAATTCTTCGCCCTGCGCGGTGTCGCGCTGCTGGTCGAGACCATCGACAAGGTCAAGGACCGGCTCAACCCGGCGCTCGAGCTCGACGGAATCCTCGCCACCATGTACGACTCGCGCACCCTGCACTCGCGCGAGGTGCTCGAGCGGGTCGTGGAGACCTTCGGCGACCGCGTATTCGAGACCGTGATCGGCCGCACGGTGAAGTTCCCGGATGCGAGCGTCTCCGGCACGCCGATCATCCAGTTCGCCCCCGACCACGCTGCCTCCCAGGCTTACCGCGGGCTCGCTCGAGAGCTGATCTTCCGTGGCGCCGTCGCCTAACGTCGACGCTCAGGACATCGAGTCGGCGGTCGAGCCGGAGGCGCGCTTCTCGGTGCGGCTGGACAATTTCGACGGGCCGTTCGATCTGCTGCTGACCCTGATCGGCAAGCACGAACTCGACATCACCGAGGTCTCGCTCTCCATCGTCACCGGCGACTTCATCGCCTACCTGCGCCAGCTGGATTCCGTCAAGGAACTCGACCAGGCCAGCGAGTTCCTTGTCGTCGCCGCGACCCTGCTCGACCTGAAGGTGGCGGGCCTTCTGCCGCAGGGCGAGCTCGTCGACGCGGAGGACGTCGCCCTCCTCGAGGCGCGCGACCTGCTGTTCGCGAGACTGCTGCAATACCGGGCCTTCAAGGAGGTCACCGGCTGGTTCAGCAGCCACTTCGACGCGGAGTCGAGTCGGCACGTGCGGTCGGTGCGCCTCGAGGAGAAGTACCGTCGCCAGACGCCGGAGCTCGTCTGGACGCTCACCCCCGACGACTTCGCCGCCCTCGCGGCCCTCGCGATGGCACCGAGAGAGCTGCCGACCGTGGGGCTCGACCATCTTCACGCACCGTTGGTCAGCATCCGTGAACAGGCGGCGCACGTCGTGGCGCTGCTGCGCCGCGGCGAACCGATGACCTTCCGCCAACTGGTGGCCGGTGTCGAGGTGAAGGGCGTGATCATCGCCCGCTTCCTCGCCATCCTCGAGCTGTTCCGTGGGGCGTCGATCGCCTTCGAGCAGCTGGAACCGCTGGGCGAGCTGACCGTGCGTTGGACGGCCGAGCACTGGAACGAAGAAGCCCTCGCGAGCCTGGGAGCTGATTATGGAAACTGAGCAGTCTATGCACATCGAGCAGGAGACCCTCGAGGTGCTCGCGGAGCCGATCGATACCGAGCGCGCGCTCGAGGCGATCTTCATGATCGCCGACGAGCCGCAGTCGCTCGTGTCATTGGCGACCTCCCTCGGCGTGCCGGTCGCCGCGGTGCGTCAGTCGATCGAGCGCCTGGTCGCCGACTACGACGGCGTCGACGGCACCCCGCGGCGCGGTTTCGAGCTGCGCGAGGTCGCGGGCGGCTGGCGCATCTACGTGCGCGGCGAGTTCGACGAGGTCGTGCGCGATTTCGTTCTCACCCAGAATCCGACCAGACTGTCGCAGGCGGCGCTCGAGACGCTCGCGGTGATCGCCTACAAGCAGCCGATCAGCCGCGGCGCGGTCGCCTCCATCCGCGCGGTGAACGTCGACTCCGTCGTTCGCACCCTGCTCGGTCGCGGTCTCATCACCGAGGCCTACACCGACAGCGAGACCGGTGCCATCCACTACGCCACGACCGAGTTGCTGTTGACGCAGCTCGGCATCAACTCCATCGAGGAGCTCCCCCTGATCTCACCACTGCTCGCCGACGGCTCGGACGGTTTCGCCGATGTCATCTGATCCGGGTTCCGGGGCCGCCTCCGACGGCGTGCGCCTGCAGAAGCTGATGGCTGCGGCCGGCGTAGCCTCCCGCCGTGTCTCCGAAGACCTGATCGCCGCCGGACGGGTCGAGGTGAACGGCGAGGTCGTCACCGAGCTCGGCCGCCGGGTGCTCGAGACCGATCGGGTCGCCGTGGACGGCCGCGCCATCCAGCTCGACACCAGTCGCCGCTATCTCATGCTGAACAAGCCGGTGGGCATCGTCAGTTCGCTGCAGGATGACCGGGGTCGCCCCGACCTGCAGCGTTTCGTCGAGCGCTTCGACGAACGACTCTTCAACGTGGGGCGTCTCGACGCGCAGACCAGCGGCCTGCTCATCCTCACCAACGACGGCGAGCGCGCGCACGTGCTCGCCCACCCGAGATTCGGCGTGATGAAGACCTACATCGCCAAGGTGGAGGGGCGCGTGAGCCCGCAGACCATCGGCACGCTCACCCGCGGCATCGACCTCGAAGACGGCCCGATCGCCGCCGACAAGGCCCGCATCATCGGCCAGGCCGGAGCGAGCGAGACGATGGTCGAGGTGACCCTGCACAGCGGGCGCAATCGCATCGTGCGTCGGATGCTCGAAGAGGTCGGGCATCCGGTGATCGATCTGGTGCGCCGACAGTTCGGTCCATTGCATCTCGGTTCGCTCGGCCCCGGCGAGATCCGCGACCTCAGCAAGGACGAGCTCGGTGCTTTGCTCACCATCTCGCGGGACGCGAAGGGCGCCCCCGCCACCCCGACGGACTCGGAGGACTGACATGGCGGTACGCGCGATCCGTGGTGCCATCCAACTCGACCGCGATGACAAGGACGAGGTGATGCGCTCGACGGCGGAACTGATCTCGAAGGCGCTGCACGCGAACGAGATCGACACCGACGCGCTCATCTCGGTGATGTTCACCGCTACCCCGGACATCACCAGCGAGTTCCCCGCGCTTGCCGCTCGCGAGCTCGGCCTCGGTGACGTGCCCCTCATGTGCGCGGTGGAGATGGATGTCACCGGCTCGATGCCGCTCGTCGTGCGACTGATGGCGCTGGTCGAGACCGACACCCCGCGCAAGTACATCCAGCACACCTACCTGCGCGGAGCGACCGCCCTCCGCGTGGACCTGGCCCAGTGACCGCGCCTCACAGTGCTGCCCCGATGTCGGGCAGTCGTATCGTCGGCCAGGTGCGCGTGGTCGGTGCCGGCCTCCTCGGCGCGAGTGTCGCCCTCGGTCTGCGTGCTGTCGGCGTCGACGTGATCGTCGACGACGCCTCGCCCGCCCATCTCAGCCTCGCCATCGACTACGGCGCCGGCCGCGCCGCTCGCGACACCGACAATCCCACCCTCATCGTCGTCGCCGTGCCGCCGGACGTCACGGCCGCCGTGCTCGCCGCAGAGCTCGCGGCCTGGCCCGACGCCCTGGTGACGGATGTCGCGAGCGTCAAGGTCGCCCCGCTGGAGGGTCTTCGCGCGCTCGGCGCCGACGTGCAGCGGTACATCGGATCCCATCCCATGGCCGGTAGGGAGCGCGGGGGAGCGATCTCCGCCCGCGGCGACCTGTTCATCGGACGCCCGTGGGTGATCAGCAGCCACGACGGCATCCCCGCGGCCCAGGTCAGTGTGATCGAGGGCCTCGCGCTCGACCTCGGTGCCGTGCCGATCCTCATGTCCGCCGAACAGCACGATGCCAGCGTCGCGCTCGTCTCCCATGTGCCGCAGGTGGTGTCGTCTCTGCTCGCGGGCCGACTGAACGGCGCGGCAGAGTCCGCGGTCGGCCTCGCCGGCCAGGGCTTGCGCGACACGACGCGCATCGCCGCCAGCGATCCCGAACTCTGGGTGCAGGTCCTCGGGGCGAACTCGGCGACCGTCGCGGACATCCTGCGCTCCTATCGCGACGACCTCGACGCGCTGGTCGGTATCCTCGATGCCCCCACCGCGCCCGGTGCGCGCCGTGCGCTGGCCGAGTTGCTTGCGTCGGGCAATGCGGGAGTGGCGCGCATCCCGGGCAAGCACGGCACGGATCGGCGTTTCAGCCAGTTGATCGTGATGGTCGACGACACCCCGGGCGAACTCGCCCGGCTG
>JBEVGK010000270.1:0-9160 GCA_040511795.1 Lacisediminihabitans sp.
ACCACGACCTGGTCATCGGCGGCCCCGGCATTGCGGCCGCGGCGCTGCGCGCAGGGTTGGTCGATGAGATCCAGCAGTTCGTCTGTCCGATCGTCGTGGGTGGCGGCACAGCCATCCTCCCCGACGGTCTACGGATGCCGCTGCACCTGATCGAGGATCGCCGCTTCTCTGCCAGCGGCGTCATCTACCTGCGCTACCGCACGGCTCGCTGAGGGCTCGGCGGTTCGAGGAATCCCAGCCGCTCCGCCTCCACGAGTGCCGCGGCGCGGTCGAGCACCCGAACTTCGCGTTAGATGCTCCCGACTGAGGCAAGGTGCGCAGCAACCGGCAGCATCCGGGCGCTGCCTGGTCGCTGCTCAGCCGCAGAGGTAGGTGCGATAGCTGGCGGAGCCCAGCACGACCGTCCCGAATCCGATGGTCTCTTCGAGCCCGCCGGCGATGACCTTTCGTACCTCGACCGTTGCCGTGCCCTGGGGGAATGAGCCGACCGGGACGTTCGTCGGAGACAGCTGCACGTAGGAGTTGTAGCCGTCGGCCCCCTGCGCCGTCACCTGCACACCGTTGACGTACAGGTGGTAGGTCGTCGGCGTGAACGGCGTGGGGCTCCAGCTGAACGTCGCGTACCAGACGCTCGACTGACAGACGAGTTGCGGACGCGGCGCCGAGGTGATGACGATGGTCGAGCTGATGGCGCTCACGAGCGAGCCGGACGATGCGGTGATCGTGTACGTGCCCGGTTTGTCGATCCGACAGCCCGCGAATGTCGCCGTGCCGGACACCGCCGCACGCGGATTCGTCGTGCAGGTGAGTGTGGCACCGGACGCGGTCGTCAGCGCCAGGCCGACGGATGCGGTGCTCGTGGTCGCGTTTCCGCCGGCATCGACGATGGCGACGGACGGCTGGATGGCGAAAGCACTCGTGGCCGCGGTCGTCGCCGGCTGCGCGCCGAATCGCAGTGCCGCGCCGGGCCCTGCGGTGATCACGACGGTGGCGCTGACGGCCGGCGTGAGGGTGCCGGATGTCGCGGTGAGGGTGTAGGAACCCACCTTGTCGATGCGGCAGCCGCTGAAGGCCACGATGCCGCTGGTCGAGGTGAGCGGGTTTGTCCCGCAGCTGAGGGTCGCGCCGGCGGCAGTGGTGAGCGCCAGGGTCACGGTTCGGGTCCCGGTCACCGTCCCGCCCGCGGCGTTGCGCACCGTCACCGCGGGCTGCGTGGTGAACACCCGCCCGCCGGTGGATGCCGACGGGCTTGTCGTGAAGGCGAGCCGCGTGGCCGGCGCCGCGGCAGCGGCCGACCACGAGTTGCCGACCGACGTGCTGCGGGCGGTGAATGCCGCATCGACAGGGGTCAACCCCGCACCCCAGGGCAAGACGAGGGTCACACCGAGCATGACCGACGCAACAAGCGGAACCAGCCGTCGCGTATCGAGCACCAGTCTCCCGCGTGTTCCGGGACCCTTCAGCCCACGGTGTCGGCCGCCTCGTTCCAGAACGGCGCTCAGCGTCTCGACCGCGATGGCGAGCAGCGTCACCCCACCCCACAGCAGCAGGGGCAGCAGCTGACCCGTCCCGATCCAGAGCGCGGGTTGCCCGATCCACGGGATGAGCAGAGCGCCTCGGGCGATGATGTCCCGTCGAGCGATCGGGGTGCTGTCGACGTCGGCGTTGGCGTCTCCGGCCGTCACCAGCGATCCGTCCGACCGCTCACCGACGAGCCGGTGCAACATCGTCCCGGGGTGTGCGGAGCCGGTCGGGGCCGCGAAGGTGATGACCCGCCCCATGGGAAGCGGATCGTCGAGCTCGACCGGCCGTACCAGCACGACATCGCCCGCGCTGATCTTCGGCTCCATCGAACCGCTCTGCACGACGGAACCCGTCAGTCCCGTCAGCAGGGGCAGCACGGCGCACAGCGCGAGCGCAGCCACGAATACGAGATAGAGGCGCGCGCAGAGAGCAACGACGAACCACGTCCAGCCCGCCATGACGCCCTCGGACGACCGCGGCGTGGTGGACGCGGCTGAGTCTGACACTGCACTCATCGCGAGGACACGATCAGCTGGTCTGCAGCTCCCACACGACATCGGCGCTTACAGACTTACCCTGCAACGCGTCGATCTCGGTCTGGGTCAGGCCGCCCGTCTGGAACACCCAGGTGACGCGGTAGGACTTCGACTCCCCCGCTGCCACGCCCGCAGTCGTCCAGGGGAGCACACCGGTCGAATAGTCCGAGTACTGAGCACCGGCGACGGCAAGGGAGAGGGCGGGCAGAGCCGCCCCGTCCGCGACGAAGCCGGTACAGCTGCCGAAGCTGCCGCCCGTGCCGATCTCCGTGCTGACCGTGATGTTGTTCTCGAGCCCCTGGGCTCCCACTCGCGCCACATAGAGCTTGACGATTCCCGGAATCGAGGAGGTCGAGGTGACCTTGATGCACCGAGAGCCGGTCTGCCCCGGGGTGACGTTGGCGATCTGGAAGGCGGCGGCGCCCAGGTCGTCGTCGGTGAGGGTCACGGAGCCCGTCGCCCAGTTGTTGCCGACGTTTCGGGTGTCGGCAGTGAAGGCGGCGGACGATCCCTGCCACACGAGCACCCCGACCGCCAACAGCGCGATAGGGGCGACGGCGAGGCCGAGAAAACGACGGGTGCGAGCAGTAGGTGCATGCATGATGGACCTTAGATTGAGTGGATCTCCCCCGAGAACAACACCCAAGTCGAATGCTGAAGCAATGCTGCTACGCGCTGACCGGCGGCGGACGCGTCCGACCAACGTCTCGTGATCGTCTCACATCGGCTCTGCGAAAGATACCCCGCCGAGGGATTGCTATCGATACGGCCGGAAGAACTCCCGCAGCTCCTGCGCGTACAGCTCCGGCTGTTCGATCGGGGCGAAGTGGCCGCCGCGCTCCGGGTACGACACCCGCGCCAGGGTGGTGCTGCGCTCGAGCCACGCCCGCGGCGGTCGCACGATGTCGCCCGGAAAGAGCGAGAACCCCGACGGCACCTCCACCCGGCGGGCGAGTTGCTCGGACGGTATGGCGGCGTTGGCCCGGTACATCCGCATCGAGGAGCCGATGGTGTCGGTCAGCCAGTAGATCATCACGTTGCTGAGGATCTCGTCCCGGGTGAACGGAAATCCGTCGCTCCACGACCGCATCTTCTCGACGATCCAGGCCGCCAGTCCCGCCGGTGAATCGGTGAGACCGACCGCCGCGGTCTGCGGTTTGGTACGGTGCATCGCCGCATATGCTCCCTCCGACATATTCCAGCTCTGGGCACCGGCGAGCCAGGTGAGTTCCTCGGGTGTGAGGTCGCCCGGGTCGAGGGATGGTGCCGGCAGCCCGGCATCCATCCGGTGCACGGCGACGACGTGAGCGGTGTCATCGAGGGCGAGATAGCGGCTCACGTGACTGCCGAGATCACCGCCCGCCGCGCCGTAACGGTCGTACCCGAGGGACGACATCAGCTGTGCCCACAGCCCGGCGACGCCGACCGAATCGAGCGGCACCGCCGGCCGATCGGAATAGCCGTAGCCCGGTATGTCGGGCACCACCACGTCGAAGGCGTCGGCCGGGTCGCCGCCGTGCGCACCCGGGTCGGTGAGCAACGGGATCACGGCCGAGTAGCGCCAGAACGAGTCCGGCCAGCCGTGGCTGAGAATGACGGGCAACGCACCGGGCGTCGCCGCGCGAGCGTGAACGAAATGGATGCCGTGGCCGCCGACCGAGGTACGAAACCGCGGCAGCGCATTCAGTTTCGCTTCCTGCGCAGGCCAATCGAAGCCGTCGGCCCAGTACGCGACGAGATCGCGCAGGTAGTCGACATCCGCACCCATCGACCACGCGGCATCCGTCGTCTGATCTGCGGCCGGCACGTCGGGCCAGCGCGTGGCCCGCAGCCGGGCACGCAGATCGTCGAGCGCAGCGGGCGAGGTGTGCGACGTGAACGGCTCTGCCATGCGCTCACGCTAGACCCGACCGCCCACACCCGTGCAGACCGGAGCAGGGCAGAATACGGAGATGACGCTCGATCCCCGCCTCGCCCGCCGCACCCATGAAGACCGGCCGCTGGGCAGCGCCGACTCCGAGTACCGCATCGACCTCGAGCGCATCGCCATCTCGCCCTACTTCTCGCGCCTGTCGGCCGTGACGCAGGTGCTGTCGCAGAGCGATTCCACCCAGATGGTGCACAACCGGATGACGCACTCGATGAAGGTCGCGTCCGTCGCCTGGACCATCGCTGCGGGCCTCAACACCCGCGCGGAATTCGCCGCGACGATCGCCAGGCTGGGCGGATGCGACCCGCTGGTCGCCCAGGCCGGCGGGTGGGCGCACGACATCGGGCATCCGCCGTTCGGGCACAGCGGCGAGCACGCGCTCGACCGGCTCGCCAAAGACCATCTCGGCCTCACCGAGGGCTTCGAGGGCAACGCGCAGACCTTCCGCACCCTGGTGGAACTGGATGTCTGCGACGCAACCCCCACGGGGCTCAATCTCACCGCCGCCGTCCGGGCGTCCGTGCTCAAGTACCCGTGGAGCCGGCGGGTCGTGCACCCGACGAGAGATTTCCCGCTCGGCGCACGCCCGGCATCCGATGGCTACGGGCCGGCGAAGATGTCGGCGTACGTGCTCAATCTGCCCGAGCTGGAGCGCGTGCGCGAGGCCTACCCGGCCATCGCCCCGTGGAAGCAGACCCTGGAGTGCTCGGTGATGGATCTCGCCGACGACATCACGTACTCCCTGCACGACCTCGACGACTTCTACCGGGTCGGCGTGCTCTCCTATGCCGACGTCGAGCGCGAATTCGGGGGCTGGCTCGACACCCGCGGGGCCGACGACGGCCCGGGCGCGGGGCTCGAGGCGCTGCGGCTGAAGATCCACCGCAACGACCCGTGGATCGCCGACGACGAGCGCTTCGAACAGGCCGTGCAGAGCGTGCGTCGCGACCTGGTCGAGGGCGTGCTCACGGTGCCCTTCGACGGTTCGCTCGCCGCGCAGCGCAACCTGTCGTCATTCGTCTCGACCTGGCTCGCGCACCTGCAGGCCTCGGTGGTGGTGACGGATGACCCTCCGGCCCGCTCCGGCTGCGTGCGCCTGGAGCCGCAGGCGTGGCACGAGATCCGCATCCTCAAGTTCGTGCACCAGTACTTCGTGCTGCGCCGCCCCGAGCTCGGGCTCTACCGCTCCGGTCAGGAGTTCGTGCTCGACACCATCGTGCAGGCCCTCGACCTCTGGCTGCAGCGCCGCGACGACGGCCCGCGGGTGCCGGCCCGCCTGCTCGACCTCATCGAGCTGGCCCGTCTCGGTTACCAGCGCACCCTCGCCGACCGCCCCGAACTGCTCGAGGGACGCACCAGCCGTGCCGACCTCGAACGGATGTCGCGGGGCCGCGGCATCTGCGACTACGTGGCATCCCTCACCGACGCCCAGGCGCAGGCCATGGCGCGAACGATCACCGGACATCCGGTGCTCAACTGGGGCAGTATCTAGGCCTGCTCGATCTTGCGCCCGAGGAGACCGAGACGCTCCGCCGACGTCGTGCCCGGCGTGGCGTGATAGAGGTGTAGGTGCTGCCCACCCGTGTCGGGAACGTCGAACCGTTGTCGCCGCAGATCGAGTCGACCGACGACGGGATGCATGAAGTGACTGTCACCACCCGGGCGATACCCCACGGGCGCTCGCGCCCAGAGGGCCCGGAATTCGGTGCTTCGCTCCGACAGTCGTGCGACGAGTTCGATCAGGCGACCGTCGTCGGGATTCACTCCGGCAATCTGGCGCAGACCACCGACCACGCTCACCGCGGCAGCATCCCAGTCGATGTGCAAGCGGCGGTCGGCGGGGTCGAGGAAGAGCTGATGCAACAGATTGCGCCCCGGCACGAAGTTGGGCGAGAGGCTCCGGGCGAGCGCGTTGGAGGCGAGGCAGTCGAGATACCTGTTGACCACGTATCCCGGCACAGCCAGCTGGTCGAGCAGCGAGAGCATCCCGTCCGGGAGCCGGTCGGCGTCGTCGGGCGCGGCAATTCCGTCGGGGCGGGCGAGAGCGTGAAGATGGGCCGCCGAGGCCTCGTCCAGCCGAAGCACCCGGGCGAGAGAGATCAGGACCTGATTCGACGGTGTATCGACCCGACCCTGTTCGATCCGCAGGTAATAGTCGGCACTGATGCCGGCGAGGGAGGCGACCTCCTCGCGGCGCAGTCCGGGCACGCGGCGGCGGGTGCCCCCGGAGAGCCCGACGTCGGAGGGGTGCAGTTCGGCTCGGCGGGCACGGAGGAAGTCGCCGAGGGCCGCGCTACCCGGCACAGCAGCGACCGAATGCTGGGTCTGGCGTTCCCAGGAAAACCAGCCGACTGGCTGGGAGCCCCTGCGAGGCGCACGCTAGCGACATGACTACAACACTAATCACCGGGGCCAACAAGGGCCTCGGATTCGAGACCGGCCGACAGCTCGTCGCGGCGGGCCACACCGTGTACATCGGCGCGAGAGACGCCGACCGCGCTCGGCTCGCCGCTGAGCAGCTTGGCGCACGTTTCGTCGTGCTCGATATCACCGATGACGCATCCGTTCGCGCCGCGGTGGACGCCATCGAAGCCGACGGCGGACTGGATGTCCTGATCAACAACGCAGGGATCGAGGGACGGACAGAGAACAACGGCATCGTCGACGCGGCACAGGTGACCGCCGACTCCATGCGCGCGATCTTCGACACGAACGTCTTCGGCACGGTGCGAGTGATCCATGCCTTCCTCCCGCTCCTCGCCCGATCGGCCTCGCCGGTGATGGTGAACGTGAGCAGCGGGCTCGCGTCACTCAGCCTGGTCGCCTCACCCGACTCTCCTACCTACTTCTATCCCGGGGTGTCGTATCCCGCGTCGAAGGCGGTCGTCAACATGGTGACCATTCAGCTCGCCAAGCAGTTTCCATCCATGCGGATCAACGCCGTCGAGCCCGGGTTCACCAAGACCGACCTCAACGGACAGACCGGTACCCAGACCGTCGAGCAAGGTGCGGCGATCATCGTGCGGATGGCGCAGGTCGCTCCCGACGGACCCACCGGTCAGTTCGTTTCCACCCAGGGCGTAGTTCCGTGGTGATGACGCGATGCCCCGCCTTCGTCAGCGGCTCCGCACGCCGCTCCGCACCGAATCCTTCAGCGACGCAGTGTTCGCCATCTCCGCGACACTTCTCGTGCTCGACCTGGGAGTGCCGCGTGACCACTATCTGACGCGCATACTCGCCGACTGGCCCGGCTTTGTCGCCTACCTGGCCGCATTCTTGACAATCGCCAGCATCTGGCTGCATCACCACACCCTGTTCTCCAGAGTCCGCCTGATCGACGTCGGCCTCGTCGTCGCGAACCTCGGCCTGCTCCTGGGCGTGGCGCTGCTGCCGTGGCCGACCGCGCTTCTGGCGGCGTCATTGCGAGACGGTGACCGCGACGATCAGGTCGTGGCCGTCGCCGCATACGGGATCGTGTCCCTCGTCGTCGCGGGTTCGTGGGCCGTGTTGAGCGGCAGACTTTCCCATCGCCCCGACCTTCTGCAGAGCACGACCGATGAACTCTGGATGCGGTCCAACTTCCGGACAGTCCTCGGTACAACCCTTCCCGTGCTGGCCGCCGTGCCACTCGCCATCGTCGCTCCGGTGGGCTCGCTCGGGCTCTTTCTCGCCGTACCGATCTTCTTCTTCGTCATCAGCGCGAGGCCGACCGAACCCGACACCGAGCGTTCGAAATGAAGGAACCGGCCGCGGCGAGTCCCGTCGCTTCGGGCCACGGGCGGCGTTCGATGCGCCCAACTCCTTCATTTCCTACAGGACGGAGCACTTCGTACGGGACCGGGCTTTCGTCCAGAACGCGGGCGGACCGGAGCAGGCTGGAAGAGCAGCGGCCGGGAGAGCAGGATGACTGCATGCCGCCGCTCACCCCGATCCGATCCGAGGCACTCCGCGCCGTCGGCTACGACCCGAACTCGCGCATCCTGACGGTGCAGTTCTCCGGCGGCGCCACCTACGAGTACCTGGACGTCGCGCCGGAACTGCACGAGGCACTGCGGGAAGCGCAGCCGCACCCATGGGCCGCGCTCGGCGACGCGGTCAAGCGGCATCGGTTCCGCAAACTCCCCTAGCCCGCAGTCATTCGACTCTCGGCCTGCAGCGCACCCGCCGCTAGCCTGAAACCCATGCCCGCCTTCCGCACCGTCGCCGATCCCGCCCGCCCACTCCGGGTTGTCCTGATCGGCACGGTCGGTCTCGCGGAGGCCTGGATCGACGCGGCCCGAGAATCGCCCGATGTCGAGATCGTGGCGATGGTCGACGAGGATCCCGCCGCGGCCCGCGCCGGCGCCCTGCGGTACGGCGTGCCCGACCTCACCATCGCGCCCGACCTCTCGATGGCCGCCCACGAGACCCGCCCCGACGCCGTCGTCGTGGTCACCCCGCCATTCTCCCCGCTCGCCGTCACCCCGCGCATCGTCATGTTCGGCCTCCCGGTGCTCACCGAGCAGCCCCTCGCCGCCGGCGTGACAGAGGCGCTGGCGCTGGCCGCCGCATCCGAGCTCACCGGCGAGCTGTTCATGGTCGCGCAAGACCGTCGGCACGACGACAATCTGTTGGCCTTCCGGCAGCATGCCGGCCTGCTCGGGCGGGTCGGCATCCTGAGCTCGCAGTTTGCGAAGGCGCCCCTCTTCCGCGGCTTTCAGGAGCAGATGGATGACCCGCTGCTCACCGACATGGCCATCCACTCGTTCGACACCGCGCGGTTCCTTCTCGGCACGGACCCGCTCGCCGTCTATTGCGAGTCGTACAACCCGTCGTGGTCGCGCTTCGCCGGGAATGCCGCGGCGATGGCGATCTTCGAGTTCCCCGACGGGGTGCGCTACAGCTACGACGGCTCGTGGGCGAGCCCGGGGCTCGAGACGTCGTGGAACGGCTCCTGGCGCATCACCGGCGAGCGCGGCACCGCGGTCTGGGACGGCGACCACGCACCCCGCAGCGAGGTCGACGGCGTGCCCGGGATGCCCGGGCCGCTGGTGACGAAGGGTCGCGACATCCGCGGTTCCCTGGCCTCGTTCGTGCACGCCCTCCGCACCGGCGAGTCCCCCGACGGCGAGGTGCACGGCACCGTGATGAGCCTGGCGATGGTGGAGGCCGCGATCGCGTCGACGGCGCT
>JBEVGK010000271.1:0-4185 GCA_040511795.1 Lacisediminihabitans sp.
TAGACGGCACCGCGCAGCAGGGCGAGGAAGATCTCGCCGAGGGCGACGTCCAGCGGCCCGAGCGAGGTGGCGAGCATCCCCTCGTAGAGCTTCGCGGAGTTCATCTTGAAGAAGACGTTCCAGGTGGAATCGAAGATCGCCCCGTTCATCGCCGAGACCGCGAGCAGGCCCGGGGCGATGAACGCGGCGTACGGCACCGCCTGCCCGTTCGAGTTGGTGACAGTGCCGACGAAGGCACCGAGCCCGATGCCGAGCGACAGCAGGTAGAACACCGGCTCGAAGAAACCGCTGAGGACGACCAGCCAGTTGGTGCTGCGGGTGGCGAGCAGACCACGGCCGATGACGGCGCGCGAGTTGCCGGCGTAGAGCGCGCCGATTCCTCCGCGGGTCTTCGGCGTCGGGCGCAGCGGGGCGAGAGTGGGAGCCGCGCTCATTTGTTCAGCCTCTTCGTGACGACCTGCTGGGTACGCACCCAGCCGAAGACGCAGAGCGCCAGCGGGTAGACGATGTGCACCGCGATGAGCCAGCCGGGCTCGACCTGGCCGTAGCTCACATCGCGGCCGAGTTGGGTTCCGTGCCAGAGCGGCGAGATCCAGCCGATCCACTGCAGGTAGACGGGCATCGAGTCGAGCGGGAAGAAGGTGCCGGAGAACAGCAGCAGCGGCGCGATGATGAAGCGCTGGATGAACGCCGGCTGCCCGGCATCCGTTTCGACCGTGGCCATGTAACTGGCGATCACGACGCCGAACGACATGCCGGTGAGTGTGGCGATGGGCACGTTCAGCCAGCCCCATGGCGACGGCACGGCACCGAAGACCAGCATCACCAGGAAGAAGATGATGGTGGTGGGCAGGATGCGCGCGATCACCGCGAGGAAGACACCGTTGACGATCTGCCGCCCGGTGAGTGGCGCCGCGTTCATCCCGTAGAAGATGGCGTTCCATTTGAAGCCCATCAGGATCGGGTAGGTGCACTCCTCGACGGCGGCGGTGACGGCTGCGGAGCAGATCAGCGCCGGCGCGACGAAGGCGAGGTAGCTCGCACCGCTGAACGCGCCGCCCGAGTTCTTGTCGACCAGGGTGGCGAGGCCGACCCCGAGGGCGAACAGGTACATGAACGGGCTGCCGATCGCCGTGAACAGCAGCGTCTTGTAGTACGACTGGATCGCGCGGATGCGGTGCTCGGCGACGTACCAGGAGCCCCAGCGGCGGGGCCTCACCGCAGCAGCACGGGCCTGCTCGGCCGGCGCGAGGGCGGTATCAGACAGGACGGTCATTCGATCAGGCTCCGTCCGGTGAGGCGGAGGAAGACGTCTTCGAGGCTGGAGCGTCGCACCAGCGAGGTGATCGGCTCGAGCCCGCGCCGCACGACTTCGGCCAGCTCTGCCTCGCCGTCGTTGCTGTAGATGAGGATGCGGTCGGGCAGCACCTCGATGCGCTCCCCTACGCCCTCGAGCTCCGCGGCGACCACCGCGTTGCGATCGGACCCGAAGCGCAGTTCGACCACCTCGCGGGTGGAGTACTCCGCGATGAGGGCGGCGGGCGACCCTTCGGCCATGATCGTTCCCTTGTCGACGACGACCAGGCGATCGCAGAGCTGCTCGGCCTCATCCATGTAGTGGGTGGTGAGCACCAGCGTGGTGCCCTGCTCCTTCAGCCGGAACAGGCGGTCCCAGAGGATGTGCCGCGCCTGCGGGTCGAGGCCCGTGGTCGGTTCGTCGAGCAGCAGGATGCGAGGGTCGTTCATGAGCGACCGCGGGATGGTGAGCCGTCGTTTCATGCCGCCCGAGAGGTCGTCGACCTTCGCCTTCGACCGGTCGCTGAGCTGAGCGAAGTCGAGCAGTTCGTCGGCCTTGCGGGCGCAGTCGGCGCGGCTCATGCCGAAGTAGCGGCCGTAGACGATGAGGTTGTCGCGCACGCGCAGTTCCATGTCGAGGTTGTCCTGCTGCGGCACCACCCCGAGTTGCGAGCGGATCTCCGGCCCGTTCTGGTTCGGATCGAGACCCAGGATGTCGAGCTCGCCACTGGTGCGCGTCGACACGGCCCCGATCATCCGCATCGTCGTCGACTTGCCGGCCCCGTTCGGGCCGAGGAACCCGAAGGCCTCGCCCGGCGCTATCTCGAAGGAGATGCCGTCGACGGCGGTGAAATCCTTGTACTTCTTGGTGAGATCGACGGCGGTGATGACGGGCGCTGGCATGCGCTCCACCCTAGCGAGCGCGTCGGACACTCGTTGTCACTTCGTCAACCTGAGTTGACACGTCGGGTGCGTGTCAACTACGGTTGACGTCATGTCCGATGCGATGCACACCCTCACCTCCGCCGCCGGCGACGAGAATCCGCTGAAAGCTCTGCACGCGGTGAGCCAGATGCGCACCGAACTCGACCGCCACGAGGCGGCCCTCGTGCGCAAGGCCCGCAACGCCGGCATGGGTTGGCAGATGATCGCCACGGCGCTCGGAGTCTCCCGCCAGGCGGTACACAAGAAGTACGGACGTCGCTGACTGACTCCCCTCGGAGTACCGACACCCCTTTCGACTAGCGCAGACTTGAAGGAATCATGAGTACCGCCACGCAAACCTCCCGACGCTCCCCCTTCGCCCGCGGACCCAAGGATGACGGGCCGCGCGCCAGTTTCCGCCAGCTGCTGCCGTACCTGTTCGAGCACAAGAAGGTGCTCGGCGTAGTCATCGCGCTCAGCATCATCGGCGCCGCGGCCTCCCTCGCCCAGCCGCTGCTGGTCAGCCAGGTCATCACGGTCGTGCAGAAGGGCCAGGTTCTCGGCGGGCTGGTCTGGGCGCTCGTCGGCCTGGTCATCCTGAGCGCCCTGCTCAGCGGAGTGCAGCACTACCTGCTGCAGCGCACCGGAACGAGCGTGGTGCTCTCGGCCCGCCGCCAGCTGGTGCGACGGATGCTGCGGCTCCCGATCAGCGAATTCGACACCCGGCGCACCGGCGACCTCGTCTCCCGCGTCGGCTCGGACACCACGCTGCTGTACGCCGTACTCACCCAGGGTCTCGTCGACGCGATCGGCGGCGCACTCATCTTCGTCGGGGCGCTGATCGCCATGCTGGTGATCGACCCCGTACTGCTCGGCCTCACCGTGCTGGTGATCGCGGTGTCCGTGGTCACCGTGGTGGCCCTCAGCGGGCGGGTGCGCGTCGCCAGCAGAAAGCAACAGGAGAAGGTCGGTGACCTGGCCGCCTCCGTGGAGCGTGCGCTCGGAGCCATCCGCACCGTCCGCGCGTCGAACGCGACCGACCGCGAGACCGCCGCGATCGAAAAGGATGCCGTGGGCGCCTGGGAGCAGGGAATCAGCGTCGCCAAGATCAGCGCGCTCGTCGTGCCGATCGCGGGCATCGCCCTGCAGGTGTCACTGCTGGTGGTGCTCGGCGTCGGTGGGTTCCGCGTGGCCAGCGGGGCGATCACCATCGCGAATCTCGTCGCCTTCGTCTTCTTCCTGTTCATGCTCGTCATGCCGCTCGGCCAGGCATTCGGTGCGGTCACCTCGGTGAACCAGGCGCTCGGCGCGCTCGGCCGCATCCAGGAGATCATCGGGCTGAAGAGCGAGGCCGAGGAGGACGCAGCCATCGAGCCCGCCGCCCCCGGCGACTCGGCTGCCGCGATCAGCTTCGACGACGTGGTGTTCACGTATCCCGACAACTCGATCGCCCCGACGGTGGTCACCGAGGATGGCGAGGTCAAAGACCTCACCGTTCTGCACGGCGTCAGCTTCACCGCGCCGCGCGGACAGCGCACCGCGCTGGTCGGCCCGTCGGGTGCGGGCAAGTCGACGATCCTCGCGCTGATCGAGCGGTTCTACGACCCGACGTCGGGGGTCGTCCGACTCGGTGGGGTCGACATCCGTGCCCTGGATCGGGAGGCGCTGCGGGCGCAGATCGGCTACGTCGAGCAGGACGCCCCCGTGCTCGCCGGCACGATCCGGCAGAACCTGCAGCTCGGCTCCCCCGACGCGACCGAGTTGGAGTGCATCGCCGTCATCGACGCGGTGAACCTGCGCGAGGTGCTCGACCGCAACGAGCTCGGGCTCGACGCGCAGGTCGGCGAGGACGGCGTCATGCTCTCCGGCGGCGAGCGCCAGCGTCTCGCCATCGCGCGTGCCCTGCTCGCGGCACCGCCCATCCTCCTGCTCGACGAGTCGACGTCGTCCCTCGACGGCCTCAAC
>JBEVGK010000272.1:0-9544 GCA_040511795.1 Lacisediminihabitans sp.
TCGTCGGGTCCGGCGACCCGAGCATCTACGACACCAGCCCGCACAATCTCTTCCCGCTGGTATTCGACGCGCTGGTCGACGGTCGCACCCCGAAGATCAACGGCGACGACTACCCGACGCCCGACGGCACCAACGTGCGCGACTACATCCACGTCGCCGACCTCGCGCTCTCGCACGTCGCCGCGGCTCGACGACTGGATGACGGCGAGCCGATCGAGGCCGCCTACAACCTGGGCAGCGGCAACGGAGTCTCCGTGCGCGAGATCATGACCGCGATCTCGGATGTCACCGGCATCCCGTTCACGCCGGAGATCGCCGCGCGTCGCCCCGGCGACCCGGCCAGGATCGTTGCGGCCGGCGAGCTCGCCGCGCGGGACATCGACTGGGAGATGCGGCACAGCCTGCGCGAGATGGTGCAGAGCGCGTGGGACGCGCGCACCGCCGTCGCTGCGATCTAGTCGTGCTGACTCGGAAGGTCTAGTCCGATCTCGGGCGTGTCACTCGATCAGGGGTCACGGCGCGTCGTGAACCCTCGACGCCGCATCGAGGCTTTACGATCTGCGACTTGACTCCGGGGTAACTACACGGGTGTAATTATCCCTAACGCGAATGTGGCACGTCGTACTCATCGCGGAGGGGAGCTTGTGCTATGGCGTTCGAAGAGAACAGCACTGCCAGTGGAACCCGGCGCGGTGTGCCGGAAGACTGGTTCGTCGACCCCGTCCGGCTGGGGGTGCCGGGGGTTCGTCAGCCCGTAACCGAAGACGACAACGCGCTCGCGTGGCAGTCGGATTCGCTGTGCGCACAGACCGATCCGGAGGCGTTCTTCCCTGAAAAGGGTGGATCGACTCGCGACGCGAAGAAGATCTGCGTGTCGTGCGAGGTGCGCACCCAGTGCCTCGAATACGCGCTGCAGAACGATGAGCGGTTCGGCAACTGGGGTGGCCTGTCCGAGCGCGAACGACGCAAGCTGCGCAAGCGCGCCTGAACATTCCGGCCCGCCCGGGGTGTCCCGACGCGCCTGACGCCCCGCGCGCATAGGGTCGTCTAGATGCAAGCGAGAGTCACCGTGATCCTCGTCGCCCGCAATGGGGCGGCGTACCTCGGGCGAACCCTCGCGGCGATCGCCGCGCAGACCCGGCGCCCCGACGCGATTGTGGCCGTCGACGCAGGGTCGTCGGATTCCACGGCGGAGTTGCTGGCGGCATCCGGCCCCACTCAGCTGGTGACGACTCGGGCCCAGCCCTTCGGTTCCGCGGTCGAGCGCGCGCTGCATGTCGGGCCGTCGCAGGAGTCGTCTTCCGCCTCCCAGCCCGACGACGAATGGCTCTGGCTGCTCGCCCACGACAACGCGCCGGAGCCCGCCGCCCTCGCACAATTGCTCGCCGCGGTAGAGATCTCTCCGTCGGTGGCGATCGCCGGGCCGAAGCTGATGCGGCTCGAGCAGCCCGACGTGATCGCCGAATTCGGTGAGACCATGACCCGATATGGCCGCTCGGTGCTGCTGGTCGAGGGCGAGCTCGACCAGGCCCAACACGACGTTCAGGATGACGCGCTCGCCGTGGCCGCGAACGGCATGCTGGTGCGTCGCTCGGTCTTCAGCGCCCTCGGCGGCTTCGATCCGGCACTGCCGAGCATCGATGCCGCGCTCGACTTCTGTGTGCGCGCCCGTCTCGCAGGCTTCCGCGTCGCACTGGTTCCGGGTGCGAAGGTCTCCTCGGCGGGACCCGCAGAGACCTTCGGTCGGCGCACTGTCTCCGCATCCCGACGCGCCCGCATCGCCCGCGCCGCCCAGCTGCATCGCCGTCTCGTCTATGCACCCGCCGCGGCCCTGCCCGTCCACTGGCTCAGTCTGGTGCCGCTCGCGTTCTTCCGCGCGGTCGGCCAGATCCTGGCGAAACGACCGGGGTCGGTCGGCGGTGAGTTCAGCGCCGCCTTCGCGGCGGCCTTCACCGGCGCGGTGCCCGGCGCGCGGCGCCGCATCCGTCGCACCCGCCGGGTCGGCTGGGGAGCGATAACGCCGCTGCGGATGTCCGCGCGCGACGTGCGCGAACGCCGCCTTCAGGCGCGCGAGGCCGCGACCACCCATGCCGCGGCATCCGCCGGTCCGGCCGAACCCGTCGCGGGGTTCATCGCGCACGGCGGCTTGTGGATCGTGGTGCTCGCCGCGCTGATCGGTGTCATCGCACTCGGTCCGATCCTCAGCGCGCAGTCGCTAGTCGGCGGGGGACTGCTGCCACTCTCCGCCACACCCGGCGAGCTCTGGAGCCACATCGGGTACGGCTGGCGTGAGATCGGCGGCGGATTCGTCGGCGCATCCGATCCCTTCGCCTACGTGCTCGCCGTTCTCGGCTCGATCACCTTCTGGTCGCCGTCCTTCGGCGTCGTGCTGCTCTACCTGCTTGCGCTGCCGCTCTCCGCCCTCGGCGCCTGGTTCGCTGCCCGCCGGGTGACCATGCGACCGTGGCTGCCCGCCGTCGCGGCCCTGCTCTACACGCTGGCGCCCTCGCTGCTCGGATCCCTCGGAGACGGGCACCTCGGTGCGGTCATCGCCCATCTGCTCCTCCCGTGGCTGGTGCTCGCCGCCCTGGCCGCCCCGCGCTCGTGGGCGGCAGGAGCCACAGCGGCTCTCCTTCTCGCCACCGTCGGGGCATCGGCGCCGATCCTCATCCCCGCACTGCTGATCGGCTGGCTGGCCTGGCTGCTCTCCCGCCCGACGGCGGTGCTGCGTCTGATCGCCATTCCGGTGCCGCTCGTGGCGCTCTTCGCCCCGCTGGTCATCCAGCAGCTGCAGCGCGGCAACCCGCTCGCCCTGCTGGCGGAGCCCGGGGTGCCGGTGGGCGGCGCGGAGACCAGTGCGTGGCAGCTCGCTCTCGGTGCCGCTGCGCCCGGCCTCGACGGCTGGACCCGCGCCGCAAGCGCGCTGTCCCTGCCCGGGGCGGGTGCCGCGATCGTGGTCGCCGCTCTGCTGCTGCCGGTTGCCGCGCTCGCCCTGATGGCTCTGTTCGTCCGTGGTACCCGCCGCTCCGTCCCCTCCCTCGCGATCGCCCTGCTCGGCTTCGCGACGGCGGTGATCGGCTCCCGCATCGAGGTGTCGGTGAGCGGGGCATCCGTCGCCTCCATCTGGCCGGGCGCCGCGCTCAGCCTGTTCTGGCTGGGGCTGATCGGCGCGGTACTGGTCGCGCTCGACGCGCTGGGCCGGGCATCCATCCCGCTCGCAGTGCTCGCCTCGGCGACCACCGTCATCCTCGCCATCCCGCTGCTCGGCGCGCAGTACCTCCCCGACCCGGTGGTGCGAGAGAGCGACGGCCGGGTGCTGCCCGCGGTTGTCGCGGCCGAGGCCGAGAGCCACCCCGGCATCGGGACGCTTGTGCTCACCCCGCACGCCGGAGACAGCCTCATCGCGCAGCTGGAGCGTGGCTCCGGTGCCACCCTCGACGATCAGTCCACGCTCAGTGCGACGACGACCTCTCTGCCGCGCAACGGCCGCAGCCTCGCCAATCTGGCCGGCAATCTCGCCTCGCAAAGCGGCCTGGATGCCCAGAAGGAACTGGCAAAGTTCTCCATCGGGTTCGTCGTGCTCACCCCCGCGGACGGGCATCCTGCCGTGCACCAGCGTGCCTCGGAGGCTCTCGACGGTAACCCCGTGCTGGCGGCCGTCGGCAGCACCTCGAGCGGACTGCTCTGGCGCGTCGATGATGCCGGTCCGGTCGACACGAGTGGTCAGCCGGCGAACACCGCTACCGCGTGGGGACGGGTCGTGCTGATCGGGCAGGGTATCGTCTTCGGGCTCGCCCTGCTGCTCGGCATCCCGACCGGCCGTCGTCGACGGCGCACCACCGTCAGCGGCGCATCGGCTGCGACGCCGGCGAGCACCTTCGACGCCGAGGAGGAGGACCATGGCTGACCGCGATGACGAGCTCGCACAGGAGTCGCCCCTCGGCGGTGAGCCGGTTGGCGATGCCCTCGCCACCGACGATTTCGTCGGGGTCGCCGAGACCGATGACGGCGATTGGTCGGAACCCAAGCAGAAGCTCGGTGCCCGGGGCGTCGTCGTGCTCAGCGCCCGCGTGCTCGCCGGCGCGATCGGCACCGCGGTCGCCGCCGCCGCGATCCTCGGCGCGACCTTCGTACCGCTGCCGAGCCACACCGTCGAGGTTCCCTCCGAACTCGTGACCCCGGTGTCGACCTCGCAGCAGCGGGTCTGCGCCGGTCCGCTGCTCCGTCTCGGCGATGACACCGGTGCCGGGGCCACGCAGGCCTCGTCCTTCGGGCGGCCGAACGTGCGCTCCGCATCGAACCGCGACGGCGTCGACGCTTCCGCGCTGCCGACCACGGAGAACACCCTGTCCGTCGCCCCGACCCTCCTGAGCGTGCCGGCATCGGCAAAGCCGGTGCTGTTCGCGGGAAGTCAGACGCAGGCAGCAGCATCCGGAGACATCGTCGGACTCGCCGCGGCGGATTGCCCGGTCGGCGGCGCCGACAGTTGGCTGGTCGGTGGGTCGACCGCGACCGGCCGCACCACCCTCATCACCCTGAGCAACCCCAGTGGCGTGTCCTCCACCGTGTCGCTCACTACCTATTCCGCGCAGGGCGTCGTCGTCGGCACCGGGACCGACGGCATCGTCGTTCCCGCGGGTGCCCAGCGCATCTTCTCGCTCGCTGCCTTCGCCCCCGGCATCGAAGCGCCCGTCGTTCACGTCGAGAGTCGTGGCGGACCGATCGTGGCGAACCTGCAGCAGACCATCGTGCGCACCCTCGAGCCTGGAGGAGTCGACATCGTCGGCGCGACGACCGGCCCCGCGCGCGATGTCACTATCCCCGGTGTGCTGCTGTCCAACACCGCGGCGACCTTCGCTCGGCAGGCCGAGGCCGGATCCGCCGACCTGAGCTCCATCGTCCGACTGCTCGTGCCGGGGACGACGGATGCGCACGCGGAGATCACGATCGTGCCGCAGACGGCGGCGAACTCGGTCGAGACCACAGCGCGGCTGACCCTGCGCGCGGGTCTGGTCACGGAGGTGCCGCTCGGCTCCTACCCCGACGGCAGCTACACCATCCGCGTGGTCACCGACCAGCCGGTAGTCGCCGCGGCCCGCACGTCGACGGTCGGCACCGGCCGGGCGACCGACTTCGCCTGGTACGCGGGTGCAGCCGCACAGCGCGGCAGGAGTGAGCTGGCCGTGGCCCCCGGTCCTGCGCCGCTGCTCAGCGTGGCGAACGCGACCGCGAAGGCGGCGACCGTCACGCTGACGCCCGCCGGCGGGGGGACACCGATCGTGGTGACCGTGCCGGCGAACGGCTCCTCCGTGGCGGATGTCGCCCCCGGCGCGACCTACTCGGTGGTCTCCTCGGGGCGAGTGGCGGCATCCGTCAGCTATCTCGGTGACGGACAGCTCGCGTCGTTCGCGGCGAGCCCGCCGACGCCCGTCTCCACGCCGATCCGGGTCTACGGCTAGAGCGCTTTCTGCTACAGGTGCCGGAAGCGTTCCGGCGCGAGGTCCCAGGGGTCTTTGCCCAGCAGCTCGGCCACCGCCCGGAAGACGCAACTCTCGACGACCATCCGTCGCTGAGTCTCGTCCCCCCGCTGGATGCGCGCCAATCGTTCGATCGGCAGGCGGTAGAGCGTGACGCGTCGCGCGGCGGTGTCGACATGCCACCGATCGATACCGTTCGTCGAGCTGATCTCGGCGGGGAGGGCGGCGACTTCGAAGGTCGCGCTGGCGAGCTCGTCGGGCCAGATGTCCCTCAGGTATTCCGCCGTCGATCCGACGATGAGATCGAACAGCTCCGCACGGCTGTGTAGTGCGGGCAGATCGGGCCCGGTCACCGGCGAGCGGAGACCGCGACCGTGGCGGTCGCCGGAGCCCGAACGGGTGGAGTGGGCACGAGGCATCCTGAAATTCTACCGGCGAGCATCCGCGGCAGCGTCGGTGCCGTCGCGTAGGCTCGGGTCAAATGGATGTCAGGCTGTGCAGCAAGGTCGCGTGTTCGCACGCCGCGATCGCCACGCTCACCTACGACTACGCCGATTCCATGGCAGTTCTCGGGCCGCTCAGTCTCGTCGCAGAGCCGCACAGCTACGACCTCTGCGTGAAGCACGCCGAGAGACTGTCGGTGCCGCTGGGCTGGCAGGTCGTGCGGCACGTCTCGCTCGCCAGTTAGCAGCCTGGCTCGCCACCTGATTCAGCTTCTGCCCGGTAAGTTGACAGGCATGGATTCACCGATCGACCTGTCCCCGTTCATCAAGGCCTACGACGTGCGCGGGCTCGTCGGTTCGCAGCTCACCCCCGAGGTCGTCACCGCCCTCGGCGCGGCTTTTGTCGACGAGATCGGGGCGGGAGCGGATGTCGTGGTCGGCCACGACATGCGCGATTCGTCCCCGGATTTCGCCGCGGCATTCGCCGCCGGCGTTCAGGCACGTGGCGGCAATGTCCTTTCGATCGGGCTCTGCTCCACGGATGAGACCTATTTCGCGTCGGGCCATTTCGATGCCCCGGCGGCCATGTTCACCGCGAGTCACAACCCGGCCACCTACAACGGCATCAAGTTCAGTCGAGCCGGCGCGCAGGGAATCAGCTTCGACACCGGGCTGAAGTCGATCCGTGACCGGGCGCAGGAGTACCTGTCCACCGGTGTCACTCCCGTCGAGCAGCAGGGCTCCTACCGCGAGGTCGACGTGCTCGCCGACTACGCGGCGTACCTCCGGTCGCTCGTCGACCTCAGCGGCATCCGCCCGATCCGCGTCGTCGTGGATGCGGGCAACGGCATGGGTGGGCTCACGGTGCCCGCGGTGCTCGGTACTGCCGCGGGCCTGCCGGCGTTGCCGATCGAGATCATCCCGATGTACTTCGAGCTCGATGGAACCTTCCCGAACCACGAGGCGAACCCGCTCGACCCGAAGAACATCGTCGACCTGCAGAAGGCCGTCGTCGAGCACGGAGCGGACATCGGACTCGCCTTCGACGGTGATGCCGATCGGTGCTTCGTCGTCGACGAGCACGGAGACGCGGTCACCCCCTCTGCGGTGGCTGCTGTCGTCGCCCTGCGCGAGATCACCCGGGTGCGTGCTTCGACAGGCTCAGCAACCGATCATCCCGATATTTATGTGATTCACAACCTCATCACGTCGCATATCGTGCCGGAGACGATCGAAGCGGCGGGTGCCATCCCCGTGCGCACGCGGGTCGGCCACTCACTGATCAAGGATCAGATGGCGCAGACCGGCGCGATCTTCGGCGGCGAGCACTCAGCGCACTACTACTTCCGAGACTTCTGGGGCGCCGACAACGGCATGCTCGCCGCCATGCATTTCCTCGCCGAGTTCGGCTCGCAGCCCGGCCCCCTGTCGACGATCTCGGCGAAGTACACGCCGTATGCGCTGAGTGGTGAGATCAACTCGGTGGTCGACGATGTCCCTGCCGCCTACAACCGGATCGTCGAGGCCTTCACCGGCGTCGGTTCGTTCGACGAACTCGACGGGTTGACCGTGACCGGCAACGTCTCGGGGGACGAGCCGTTCTGGTGGTTCAACGTGCGCCCGAGCAACACGGAACCGCTCCTGCGGCTCAACGTCGAGGCGGGCACTCCCGAGGCGATGGAGCGCATCCGCGACGAGGTGTTGGCGCTCATCCAGCACTGATCTCTGCAGTGCTGGGTGCCGTACATTCGCCCCCCGTATCGGGGGCAGCACGGGCTCGAGTTCCGCTCATAGAATGGTGCAACCGCGGGGCAGTTCAGCACCAGGTGTGACCATTCTGGAGCTCTCGTGCGACGAATCCTTGCCCTTTCCGCGACCGTCGTGGCGCTGAGCCTCGTGCTCACGGGGTGCAGCCTTCCCACCCTCCCCGCGAAGCTGCTCAGTGCCCTGCAACCGACCGCGCGCTTCTACCAGCAGAAGGTGGTCTGGGAGGACTGCGACAACGGCATGAGCTGCGCGATGATCCACGCACCGTTGGACTGGAAGCATCCCGCTGCCGGCTCGATCGAACTCGCCATGGTGAAGCACCCGGCGACCGGGACCAAGAAGGGCTCGCTGCTCGTCGACCCGGGCGGCCCCGGCGGGTCCGGTGGAGACCTCGTCTACTACGGGCTCGACGAGGCGGTCGACCCGACCGTTCAGCAGAACTTCGACGTGATCGGGTTCGACCCGCGCGGAGTCGGACAGTCGACCCCGGTGACCTGTCTCTCCGACGCGAAACTGGACGACTACCTCTACGGCATCACGCCGGGCGAGGTCGGCTCGGATGCCTGGTTGGCGGCGAAGACGACGCAGGCGAAGGCATTCGCGCGCGCCTGCGAGAAGCAGAGCGGCGCGCTGCTCGCCCATCTCGACGCCACGAGCGTCGCCCGGGATATGAATCTCGAACGCGTACTGCTCGGCGAGGAGAAGCTCGACTATCTCGGGTACTCCTACGGCAGCTATCTCGGCACGCTCTACGCCGGCCTCTATCCGAAGCGGGTCGGGCACATGGTGTTGGATGGCGCACTCGACCCGTGGAACCTCTCGCACCCCGGCGACAGCGACTACGTCGACGCCCCCGTCGACACGGAGCAGGAAGAGGCATTCGAGCACGAGTTGAAAGCATTCCTGGGCGCCTGCCTCCGCGGGGAAGAACGCGCGATCGGTGCCGACAGCTGCGCCTTCACCGGAACGTTGAGCACGGCACTCACCGACGTTTCGACCCTGCTGCAGGATGCCGATGAGAGTCCGATCACCGCAGCGGATGGCCGCCAGCTCGGTTCGAGCACCCTGGCAGGCGCGATCATCGCCGACCTCTACGATTCCTCGCAGTGGCAGGACCTCAACGACCTGTTCGACCGAGTGAAGCACGGTGACGCGAGCACCGCGTTCGCGTCGAGCGACAACTACAACTCACGCGCAGATGACGGTACCTACTACGACAACAGCGCCGTCTCGAACTTGGCGATCGGATGCCTCGAATACGGCTCCGACGACGATCCCGGCGACATGAAGGACGTCGCGAACGCCCTCGAGCAGGCCGCGCCGGTACTCGGCAAGTACGACGCCTACAGCGACATCCTCTGCGGGCAGTGGCCGTATGGGCCGGTCGACTTCCCGCGGCCGGTGCACGCCCGCGGGGCTGCGCCGATACTCGTGATCGGCACGACCGGCGACCCGGCAACACCGTATGGCGATGCGGTCGCGCTGGCCGAACAGCTCGACAGCGGAGTGCTCCTCACCCTCGACGGCGACGGGCACACGGCCTACAACAAGGGCAACACCTGCATCGACGACGCGGTGGACCGATACCTGCTCACCGGGAAGGTGGCGGCGGCGCAGTGCGATTGACGCCGTAGGGCAGGCCGATCAGCCGCGCTCGGGGAACGCGTGCGGCAGGGCATCGAGAACGGGTCGCACGCTGTCCAGACGCTCGCGCTCCAGGCTGAGGGCCGCAGTCTCGCGCTCGCGACGGGCAACGGTGACCGCGGTGAGGAACACCTCCGGGTCGGCGGAGGGAACCGTCGAGACGTAGCGGGCGACCTCGGTGGTCAGCTCAGCGCCCAGGCGCTGGCGGGCGGC
>JBEVGK010000273.1:0-3837 GCA_040511795.1 Lacisediminihabitans sp.
CCGTCGCGTGAAGCCGACACCGGATCAGCTACGCTTGGGCCCTAAGTAACGTGGCTCAGTGCAAAGTGGGAGGTGTCACCATGGTCGATCCAGGATCGCAGGAGAGCGGCGCAGAAGACCGCCCTCGCGTGAGTGACACGACGGCGCTGCATCTCGGTGCCGAGTTCGAGCGCCAACTGGCGGCCCTCGAGGGGGAGGTGACCCCGGAGGAGCAGCAGGCGATCGCCGCACTCCCGTCAGGCTCCGCTCTGCTCGTGGTGCGTCGTGGGCCGGATACCGGGGCGCGTTTCCTGCTGGACGCCGATCGCACCACCGCGGGGCGTCATCCGGATGCCGACATCTTTCTCGACGACGTGACCGTCTCGCGTCGCCACACCGAGTTCCTCCGCCACGGCACCTCCTTCGAGATCCGTGACCTGGGCAGCCTGAACGGTACCTATTTCGACGGCGTCCGCATCGACACCGCTCTGCTGGGCGACGGGGCGGAGGTGCAGGTCGGCAAGTTCCGCCTCACCTTCTACGCGTCACGACTGGATCTCGCGCACCTGGCGAGCAAGTAGTGGCGCGCGCGGCAACCCAGGCGAAGGCGCCTGGCGGGGCGGCCCTGCTCAGCATCGGCCAGGTTCTTGCTCGACTCACCTCTGACTTCCCGGATCTCACCCCCTCGAAACTTCGCTTCCTCGAGGAGCGCGACCTGATCGCCCCGGCGCGCACAGAGTCCGGATATCGCAAGTTCTCCGCCAGCGATGTCGAGCGTCTGCGCTTCATCCTCACCATGCAGCGTGACCACTACCTGCCGCTCAAGGTCATCCGTGACTATCTGGTGGAGCTCGACGCGGGGCGCGACCCCGAGCTGCCCGGCGGTACGACGCTGGCCGGGCCGTCGATCCTCTCCACCGAGCGCAAGTACAAGCGTGACGAGCTGGTGCGGGAGGCCGGCGCGACCAGTCAGCTGCTCGGTGACGCGGTCTCGTCGTCGCTGCTCGCGGCATCCGATGTCTATGGCGACGATGCTCTCACGGTGCTCAAATCGCTCGTCGAGTTGCAGAAGTCCGGTATCGAACCGCGCCACCTGCGCGGTTTCCGTGCCGCGGCGGAGCGTGAGCTCGGCCTGATCGAGAGCGCGCTCATCCCGGTCGCACGACGGAAAGACGCGTCGAGCCGGGCGAAGGCGGGCGAACTCGCCCGTGAGATCGCCGGTCAGCTGGAGATCGTGCGTTCCAGTCTGATTCGCTCGGCGCTGACCCGCCTCGACCCGTAAACTGTCGGCAACGGATGCTCGCAGACGACGAGGTTCACGAATCCGACCGACACGCCGACTCGTGTGTCACGGTGCGAGCCGCCCCGCAACGGTAACGTGGTGAACGACGAAAGTGTCAACCATTCCTTGAACGTTAAGGATCGACACAGTGCTCGCTTACACGGCGGTCACGTGACACAGCATGAACGGCAGAGGTGGAAGGCAACAATGAGCGAGCTCAGCACGCGTAGCGAGGATTCCCGCTACGACCTCGGATTGCTCTTCACCGATGGTCTGCCCGACCTGGATGTCGACGCCGGCTACCGGGGCGCGGTCGCGGCCCGCGCGGCAGGAATCTCCTATCGCCAGCTCGACTACTGGGCTCGCACCGAACTCGTTCAGCCGACCGTGCGCGGTGCCGCAGGCTCCGGGTCCCAGCGGCTCTACGGCTTCCGCGATATCCTCGTGCTGAAGCTGGTCAAGCGCCTGCTCGACACCGGCATCTCCCTGCAGCAGATCCGCGTCGCGGTCAACCAGCTGCGCGAGGCCGGAATCAACGACCTGGCCCAGACCACGCTGATGAGCGATGGCGCCAGCGTCTACCTCTGCACCTCGAACGACGAGGTCATCGACCTGGTCAGTCGCGGCCAGGGTGTCTTCGGCATCGCGGTCGGCAAGGTGCTGCGCGAGGTCGAGACCTCGCTGGTGGAGCTCGACTCCGAGCGCCCCGACCTCATGGACGAACTGGCCGCCAAGCGCGCCTCCCGCGCCTCCTGAACGGAGTCGGTCGACGGACCGAGGTCGTCGCGTCCTCCGCGACGAACGGCTTCGGCGTGGTTAGACGCTGACCGCGTACTCGCCGATGCGCGCCGTACGCAGCACCCGGTCGAGCAGCAGGTCGAAGTTGTGCGCCATCTCCTGGGCACTCTCGCCCGGCCAGACGTGCAACGGCTTCGCGGCGCCCTGCGCCTGCTGCAGCGACGTGCGCTCCGGCAGTTGCGGGCTGAGCACAAGGGGGCCGAACATGTCGCGCAGCTCTTTGATGCGGAACTGGTGCTCGAGCGACTGTCCGCGGGCACGGTTCACGATGATGCCCAGTGGCTGCAGGCGGGGGGAGAGGCCGCGGCGGATCTCCTCGATGGCACGCAGGGCGCGATCGGCGGCCGCGACCGAGAACAGGCCGGGCTCGGTGACCACCGTGACGCGATCGCTCGCGGCCCAGGCCGTGCGGGTCAGCGCGTTGAGTGACGGAGCGCAGTCGATCAGCACGAGATCGTAGTCCGACTCGACGTTGGCCAAGGCCTCCTCGAGCTTCCAGATGTCACGGATGCTGGGGTGCGGGCCGTCGAAGTTGATCGCAGACGGGCTGCCGATCATCACGTCGATGGTGCCCGGGCGTCCCTTCGTCCATCCGCTCGGAGCGATCGCGGCGCGCACGATCTTTTCCTTGGGGGAGGCCAAGACGTCGGCCACGTTCAGATGACCGGCCACATTGATGTCCATACCGGTGGATACGTCCGACTGCGGGTCGAGGTCTACCACGAGGGTGCGAAGGCCCTTGGCGAAGGCGGCAGATGCCAGCCCGAGCGTCACAGTGGTCTTCCCCACTCCTCCCTTGAGGGAGCTCACGCTGAGTACATGCACAAGGAAGAACAATACCTTCACTAGTCTGTGAGCACCTACAGCTCGCGTCGCGATGTCGCGTCCAACGGTCCGTTTCCCGACTGATCCGCAGGAGTCCCGTCACATCGCCGTCGGAAAGGACCGCATGTTCACGAAGATCCTGGTGGCCAACCGCGGCGAGATCGCAATCCGTGCCTTCCGCGCCGCCTACGAGCTCGGCGCGCAGACCGTGGCCGTCTTCCCCTACGAGGATCGCAACTCGATGCATCGGCTCAAGGCCGACGAGGCCGACCAGATCGGGGAGAAGGGTCACCCGGTCGCGGCCTACCTCGACGTCTCGGAGATCATCCGCGTCGCCAAGGAGGCGGGGGCCGACGCGATCTACCCGGGCTACGGCTTCCTCTCCGAGAACCCGGAACTCGCCGAGGCCGCGGCCGCGGCGGGCATCACCTTCATCGGACCTGGCCAGCACGTGCTCGAAATGGCGGGCAACAAGGTCACGGCGAAGGAGCACGCGATCGCGGCGGGCGTGCCGGTCTTGAAGTCGACTCCGGCATCCAAGGACCTGGATGCCCTGCTCGCGGGTGCGGATGAGATCGGCTTCCCGATCTTCGCCAAGGCGGTCGCCGGTGGCGGCGGCCGCGGGATGCGCCGCGTCGAGCGCAAGGAAGACCTGCGCGCGGCCCGGGAAGAGGCGATGCGGGAAGCCGACAGCGCGTTCGGCGACCCGACGATGTTTCTCGAGCAGGCTGTCGTGCGCCCCCGACACATCGAGGTGCAGATCCTGGCAGACGCCACGGGGGAGACGGTCCACCTGTTCGAGCGCGATTGCTCGGTGCAGCGCCGTCACCAGAAGGTGATCGAGATCGCGCCCGCGCCGAACCTCGACGACACCATCCGCAAGAACCTGCACGCGTACGCCGTCGCATTCGCCGAATCGATCGGCTATCAGAACGCGGGCACGGTGGAGTTCC
>JBEVGK010000274.1:0-5254 GCA_040511795.1 Lacisediminihabitans sp.
GTGAACACCACCGAGAAGTACATTTCCGGAGAATCATTTGCCCGCGTCAGCGTTCCGGTCTTGAAGAGTTTCGCGAGAACTTTGGTCCGGTTGCACGTGACGACGATGGCTCCGGGATGGGAGTCCGCTAGGCGTTTCCCTCGCGCGCGGGCCGCGCCGACCACGAGATACATGATGGTGAAGATCACGCCCACCACACCGACGAGAATGGCCGAATCTCTCAGCAATTCCATCAGTGCCGCGTCGAGACCTTCACGGTCCGCGGTGTGTCGGAAGACGATCACGTATCGACCGAGTCCGACGAGCGCGATGACGAACGCGAACGAACCGGCTCCCCCTCCGGGTGCTTGCCGTGTTGTGGGCGTCGGCTGCTTGGTCACTTCTTCACCGTCATGTAAGGCGCATTCCGATCTCAGACGTGGTGGATTTCCGCGGCTCGCGAACGCGAACCAATGTCAAGTATCCCGCCCGGTGGTGCTCGGCTGCGTCACTCGGCGCTCGACTCCGCCTGTCACACTGCCAAGCAGTCACAGGCCGATCGATAGGATTGCCCAATGAGTAACCAGCGTGTGGCACACATCGTGCGCGAGACGAGCGAGTCGAGCATCGACCTCTCGATCGACCTCGACGGAACCGGTGTCTCCCACATCCACACGACGGTGCCGTTCTACGACCACCTGCTCACCGCCTTCGCCAAGCACTCCCTGGTCGACCTCACCGTGACGGCCTCCGGCGACACCGACATCGATGTGCACCACACCGTGGAGGATGTCGGCATCGCGCTCGGCCAGGCCATCCGGGCGGCGCTCGGTGACAAGTCGGGCATCGCGCGATTCGGTGACGCACTCGTGCCGCTCGACGAGGCGCTCGTGCAGGCCGTGGTCGACGTGTCGGGCCGGCCCTACCTCGTGCACAGCGGTGAGCCAGAAGGTTTCGAGTTCCACCTCATCGGTGGCCACTTCACCGGGTCGATGGTGCGCCACGTCTTCGAGGCGATCACGTTCAACGCCGGCCTCACCGTGCACATCACGGTGCTGGGCGGTCGCGACCCGCACCACATCGCCGAAGCCGAGTTCAAGGCCTTCGCGCGGGCGTTCCGCCAGGCGGTCGCGCTGGATGCGCGGGTGAGCGGCATCCCGTCGACCAAGGGCGCGCTGTAGTCGTGGGTTCGACATCCGTCGTCGTCCTCGACTACGGCAGCGGCAACGTCCACTCGGCCGTCAAGGCCTTGGAGCATGCCGGTGCCGACGTGGAGCTGACCTCCGACCGTCGTCGAGCGATGGAGGCCGACGGTCTACTCGTTCCGGGCGTCGGCGCATTCGATGCGGTGATGAGCGCGTTGAACCGCGCCGGTGGCGGCGACATCATCGACGCGCGTCTGGCCGGCGGCCGACCGGTGCTCGGTATCTGCGTCGGCATGCAGGTGCTGTTCTCCCGCGGCGTCGAACGGGGAATCGAGACGGAGGGCCTTGGCGAGTGGCCAGGGACGATCGTCGAACTCGAGGCCGAGGTCCTGCCGCACATGGGCTGGAATACCGTCGAGCCGGGGCCGGGTTCGGTGCTGTTCGACGGCATCGGCGACGACCGGTTCTACTTCGTCCACTCCTACGCCGCCACGGAATGGGAACTCGAAGTCATGCCGCCGTTCCCGCAGCCGATACTCACCTGGGCTCGTCACGGCACGCGGTTCCTCGCGGCGGTCGAGAACGGACCGCTCAGTGCCACGCAGTTCCACCCCGAGAAGTCGGGGGAGCCCGGCATCCGTCTGCTCCGCAACTGGATCGACTCGCTCTGAGTCGCGCCGCCTCGTTCAGAAAGTGCTCAGATGATTGAAACCTCCTCCCGCCTCGTGCTGCTCCCGGCAGTGGATGTCGCCGACGGCAAGGCGGTTCGCCTGACCCAGGGGGCGGCGGGCAGCGAGACCGACTACGGCAGCCCGGTGGACGCGGCCATCGACTGGACCTCGCAGGGCGCGGAGTGGATCCACCTGGTCGACCTCGACGCAGCCTTCGGTCGCGGCGAGAATCGCGCGGTGATCGCGGACGTCATCCGCGAGGTCGGCGGTCAGGCGCAGATCGAGCTCTCCGGCGGAATCCGCGATGACGCCAGCCTCGAAGCAGCTCTGGCGACCGGTGCGCGGCGGATCAATCTCGGCACGGCGGCTCTCGAGAACCCCGAGTGGGCGGCGCAGGTCATCGCGCGCTTCGGCGATCAGATCGCCGTCGGCCTCGACGTGCGCGGCACCACCCTCGCCGCCCGCGGCTGGACCGAAGACGGTGGCGACCTGTTCGAGGTGCTCGACCGCCTGGAGCAGGCCGGCTGCAGCCGCTACGTCGTCACCGATGTCACCAAGGACGGCACCCTGAAGGGCCCGAACATCGAGCTGCTTCTCGCGGTCGCCGAGCGCACGGACAAGCCGGTGATCGCCTCCGGCGGCATCTCCAGCCTCGACGACCTGATCGCGCTGCGCGAGCGCGTGCCGCTCGGCATCGAAGGGGCCATCGTGGGCAAGGCGCTGTACTCGAATGCTTTCACCCTGGTCGAAGCCCTCGCCGTGGCCGGATGAGCGATCCGCACCAGCACGACCATCACCACGGTGGGACCGACTCGAACGGAACGCCGTGGGCGGGGCGCCAGTTCGAGCCGAACCCTGCCGCCGACGACGACGGTTCGGCGCCGGAACGCCTGATCGAGGCCATCCGGCGATTCCGGGCGACGGAGCTCGGCGAGGCCGAGGTGCTCGACGCGCTGCGCGAGTCCCGGCTGCTCATCCCGCTCGTCGCCCAGCTGGGGGAGGCGGGCGTCGGAGACCACGGTCACACCGTCGACAAGAGCGCGGAGCTCGCGATCGTGACGGTCGAGGCACCCGACGGCCGCAGCATCCTGCCAGCCTTCAGCTCGGTGGACAGCATGCGCGCCTGGAACCCGGGGGCGCGCCCCGTTCCCGCCGACGCCGTGCGGGTGGCGCTGGCCGCTGCGGGGGAGCAGACCGATCTCGTCGTGGTCGACCCGACCTCGGCGACCGAGTTCGTCATCCGTCGCCCGGCGCTCTGGGCTCTCGCCCAGTCGCAGCCCTGGAGGCCGAGCTATCTCGACCCGGAGGTGCAGGGCAGCTTCGATCGGTCGGTCGCCTCTGAGGCAGACGTGGCAGCGGTGCGCCTGCTGGCGGGAGATCCGGATGCCCGGCTCGCCGGCCCGGAGCTCGCCGTACACCTCGCCCTCCGTCCCGGTCTCGACCAACCCTCGCTCGCTGCGCTGCTCGCGCGGCTGCAGCAGCGGTGGGCCTCCGACACCGTCATCGCCACCCGGGTCGACTCGCTCGGCCTGACGGTGGTCGCCGCGTGAGTATGTTCCCGGCACCGGCCGTCCCGAGCACGCCGGCGCCGCGGCTCATCGTCCTCGACCTCGACGGCACGTTGCTCGACGACGCCGGCGAGGTGAGCGGCCGCAACGCCGCCGCCCTGCGCCGGGCGGAGGCGGACGGCGCCCGCGTCGTCATCGCCACCGGCCGACCGCCGCGCTGGCTCGAACACCTGCGCTCCGACATCCCCGCAACGATCGCGGTCTGCTGCAACGGCGGAGTGGTGATGGACCTCGACGCGGGAACCGTGATCGCCGCGTATCCGCTGGACGGCGCGACGCTGCTGCGCGCGATCACCGAGCTGCGCGCGACCGGTGTGAGCTTCGCGGTGGCGACGGAGGGGCTCCCGGGAGACGACCTCACCGCCGAGGAACAGTTTCCGGCTCGCGGTGACCGGGTGGTGCCGCGGGCGAGCCTCGCCGAACTCTGCGCAGGCACCGTGGTGAAGGTGCTCGTGCGTCCCGAGGCGGGTGACGGCCCCGCAATCGTGCAGCATTTCGCCCGCGATTACGGCACCGACTTCACGCTCACCCGCTCGACCGATGACGGACTCATCGAGATCTCGGCCGCGGGCATCACCAAGGGTGCCGTACTCGACGGTCTCGCCCGACAGTGGGGGATCGCCGCCGAGCAGGCCATCGCCTTCGGCGACATGCCGAACGACATCGAGATGCTGCGCTGGGCCGGACATTCCGTCGCCATGGGTAATGCGGATGACGCGGTCAAGGTGATCACCACCGAGGTGGCGGGTGACCACGATCAGTCCGCCGTCGGAGTGGTGCTCGAGCGCTGGTTCTGACCTGCGGCCGGTCGTGCTCCGCACACGCGGTCTGCAAAAACCCTCCGCGTCTTTACGAGACCGCGCCGGTGTATTTCTCGCCCGGACCGAATCCGGGCGCGTCGGGCATGGCCGAGGCCTCACGGAAGGCGAGCTGCACGGACCGCAGCCCATCGCGCAGGGCCCGGGCGTGCTGATCCCCGAGATCAGGGGCGGAGGCTGTGACCAGCCCGGCCAGAGCGTTGATCAGTTTGCGGGCCTCGTCGAGGTCGAGTTGATTCTCCGGGTCGTCGGCCAGTCCGCACTTGACTGCGGCCGCGCTGAGCAGGTGCACGGCGACCGTGTTGATGACCTCGATAGCCGGCACGTCTGCGATGTCGCGGGCGGCATCCTGTTCGTCGAATTCATGTGCCGAATCGTGCGCTGCAGATTCGTGCGTATGGGCGGTATCGCTCACGGGTATTTCCTCTGTTATGATTGCCGTTGGCTTCGAGACCTCGCTGGTCTCGAAACGAAAGTGGAGATTCTTCCCACCCGCGCTTGACCGCCCGGTGCTTGTGCCTCATGAGGTGCTCGTGCCGAATCCAAGGTTACCGGGTAGTTGGTGCCCCGTTCTCTTGCACAGGCGAGAGGGCAGCTAGGGCCCCGTGCCGTGAACGAACCGTGAAACCTGCGGGGCGTCGGCGCGTGAATCTACTCCTTCGTCTGAGTTCGACAGCCCGTCGAGATAGCTCCGGCCGACAGAAACTGACTAAGGAGTCACACATCAGCGATCCCCGTACCAATGACCGAATCCGCGTGCCGGAGGTCCGACTTGTTGGCCCGAACGGCGAGCAGGTCGGTGTAGTGCGCATTGAAGACGCTATCCGTCTCGCCCAGGAGGCTGACCTGGATTTGGTTGAGGTTGCTCCCAATTCCAAGCCTCCCGTTGCCAAGATCATGGATTTCGGCAAGTTCAAGTACGAAACCGCGCAGAAGGCGAAAGAGGCCAAGCGCAACCAGTCCAACACCATCCTCAAAGAGGTGCGCTTCCGTCTGAAGATCGACGTGCACGACTACGAGACCAAGCGCAAGCGCGCCGAGGGCTTCCTTCAGCAGGGTGACAAGGTCAAGGC
>JBEVGK010000275.1:0-3115 GCA_040511795.1 Lacisediminihabitans sp.
CGCCTCGGCCGGGCTGATCTGCCACGGCTCGGCAAGAAACGACGCCGGGGTCGGATGCCCTGCGCGGCGAGCGATGCCGTCCGCCCCCAGGTGCGCCGCCGATTGCGTAGCCAACTCCCCGGCCAGCCGGACCCGGATCGCATCCAGGCCACGCTGCAGCTTCCCCGCATCCGCCACCCACCGCAACAACACCTCGGCCGGCACCCCGGCGACACCGTCAGCACACGCGCGCGACAACGCAGCGAGGAGCGAGCTGAGCGCGTCCGCGGTTGGAGCGGTGGAGGTTTCCATGCAGCGAGTCTCGCACCGACCACCGACATTCCCCGCAGGCCAAATACGCCCTTTGATCAGCTGTTTATAACTTTTCAGGGAGGCAGCCTGTGGAGGAGAGGAGCCCGTCGAGCTCGGCCAGCGGCCGCGGACGAAGTGCGTCGGAGCACCGGCACGAGCGCGACTGGCGGCATCCGTGAGAATCCGCCGCTCCGCGTGCCAACATCGAGGACCCTCAACGTCGGGTACAGTATTCATCGGCAGTCGCGTTCCGAGAGAAACTTCGGCGCTCAGACCGCTGCGGGGATGTAGCTCAATGGTAGAGCCTCAGTCTTCCAAACTGATCACGCGAGTTCGATTCTCGTCATCCCCTCCACAGCCCCTTCGGGGCGCGGCACCTACCCGAAATACGCGTCCAGGTTCAGCCAGTTGATGTCCGCCATGGCGTCGTTCCAGTTCGCGCCACCGCCGCCCGTCGTGATCAGCGATCCGGTCTCGGCGTCATGCACGACCGCGTTGTAGCGCCGCTCGGCGGGCTGCGAATCCGACTCGGTGAACCGCACCAGGATCGGGTGGCCCTTGAAGTCCGACCGCACCTCCGTCGCGGCATAGACGTTGGCGAGTTCGGTGGGCGCCGCGAGGTTTCCTCCCGCGTACGTGTTGGCGGTGGCGACGAGTTCGGCGGGTTCCATGAGCGGTGACCTTCTGAGATGACGGAATCAGTTGAGGTCGACTATGGCACGGCCTTTCGACGGCGAGACAGACCCCGACGCAGACAGCCTGGTCACCACAACGGTCCACTACGAATCGATCCGTGCGAGGGTGCTGCGCCCGAGCGCACACATCGCGGGATTCGTCTCGCGGTAGTACCAGACCAGCCCGATCGCCTGCTCGAACGCCCAGGCCCTGCCGCGCTCCCACTCCAGATCGTCCGAGCCGACGGATGCGCGCAGCACTCCCCGCGCCTCTTCGTCGAGCAGGTGCCACGCCGCGACCAGATCCAACGCCGGGTCCGCAGGCCCGAATCCGCCGCCGTCCAGCACACCGACGAGCCGGTCGCCATCGATCAGGATGTTCGCGGGCGTGAGGTCACCGTGCGACATGACGTCATCTCCACCCCTCGGCAGCAACCGTAGTTGCGCCCAGATCCGCCGGAGCCGCGGCACATCGAGCAGGCCCTCGCTCTCGCGGAAGCAGGTCTCCATCCAGCCGTCGTGGTCGGTGAGGACTCCCCCACGCCCCACACCGGCGAACGCCCTGCCACCGGTATCGGCAGCCCGCAGCGAGGTGATCAGCGTCGCGAGGTCTTCGGCGAAGACACGCGACTTGGCGAGCGCGTCGGGCGTCGCCACCGTTCCCGGCAGCCAGGTCTGCACCGACCAGCCGAACGGATATCCGTGCCCCGGCCGCCCGAGAGCGACCGGCAGCGGGGCGGGCACCGGGCTCGCCATCGCGAGCTCGGCACTCGCACCGGCCTCGGCCTCGAGCGCCGCGCCGGCGAGGAGCGGGAAGCGGGCGGCGAGGTCTGCGCCGATGCGGATGATCGTGTTGACCGTTCCGCTGCCCTCCGCGATTGCGAGCGGCAGGTCGGCCCAGCGCGGAAATTGCTCGGTGATGAGGGTGCGAGCGGTGCCGACATCCATCCGGTGTTCGCCACGGTGCATGGTCACTCAGCCGACCCGAAGCACGATGGGGTCTGCCTCGACCGGTCCAGCGCACTGCGCGCTGCCGCCGACGCGATTCCAGTCGAGTCGCGTCGTGGCCTCGCCGGCCACGGTGGCGTCGGCGCGATAGGCGGTCGCGGTGCCGCCGTCGGGCAGGGCTCCGATGACCATGAAGGTCCAGCGATCGGCGGCGACGCGGGTGGCGGTGTAGGCGGGCTGCGGCATCGGCGTCGATGTGACCAACGGCCGACCATCATCTGTACCGGCCTGTGTCGGCGTCGAGTCTGGCGGGAATTCACCCGAGCACTGGCCGTCGTCGTCGCAGAACTGCACCTGATCGACCGCCGCGATATCACCGGTGAGCTGCACCTCGACGGCGCTGACGTACCCGATGGCGGGACAGACGACGCCGACGGGCGCGCAGCCGGCGAGCGCGGCGGCGACGACCGCTGCGGTGCCGAGCGCGAGCCATCGGTGGAGGGGCCGGGCGGTCATCCTCTGATGGTCCCTCACGGATGTCGCGGACGCCACAGCGCGGCGGATTCGTTGCGGATCGGTGACCCGGCTTCATGCAATTCAGGTCAGACAGGGTGGCGATCGCCATAACCAGCCGGGCATCACGTCTGACCTGAATTCGGCGACACACCATCGGTCGCGGCCGCTCTCCACAGGCGCCGCATGCCGTCTGCGCGCGATGCATCCGTGCCACTACCCTGAACGCACGACCACCGTTCTGGGGAGCATGGCATGGCCGAGAAACCCACCGATTACCGGCGCTACGCCGGCCGCGTGCTGTTTCCGCGCACCCCCGACGACCTCACGGCGACCGATCGCTGCCCGGCATGCCTGGCGCCCACGACGGGCGCGATCTGCGCGACGTGTGGGCTGAATCTCGCGCATCCGGCGGTGGCAGAACTGACGACCCTGTCGACGGATGCGGCGGCTCTCCTCGATCGTCGCCTCGACGTCATCGGGCGCATCCGGTACGACGGCCAGCAGGAGGCGGAAGTGCGGGCCGCTGCGGCTTCCCGGGCCCCCGTCGACGACACGATCGCTGCGCCGGCGGCCCTTCGACAGGCTCAGGGACCGGAGAACACAGCTCAGAGACCGGAGAACACAGCTCAGGTACCGGAGGGCTCGGCTCAGGGACCGGAGATCTCGGCGCCGGCCACGGCTCCCGG
>JBEVGK010000276.1:0-5275 GCA_040511795.1 Lacisediminihabitans sp.
TGCATAGAACAGAAAGCGGAGGCCGAGCTTGATGGCGCGCTCGAGGTCGCGGAAGAACACCACGAGCGGCGCCACGATCAGGCCGACGCCGAAGGCGAGGGCTGCCTGCAGCACAATCGCGAGCGGCACGAGAGCGACCTGCCAGTGCAGTCGGGCGGGATCGTTGGTTCCGAGCGAGATCAGCGCGAAGAACACGATCACCGGGATGCTGATCAGAAACTCGATGCCCTTCGATAGCACGAGACGTGCCACCCAGATGGTGCGGGGGATCTTGGTCGAGCGGATCAGCTTCGCCTCTTTGGTGAAGGCGCGCGTTGCGTCGGATACCGCCCCGTTGAACCAGGTCCAGGGCAGGAGCGCGGTCAGCAGGAAGACGATGTACGGCTGCTCGACCGCGGTGCCGCGATTGAAGATCTGAGTGAACACGATCCAGTAGATCGCTGCCATCACCAGCGGGTCGAGGATCGACCAGAAGTAGCCGAGGAACGACGTGGTGTAGCGGACCTTCAGGTCACGCGTCGTCAGCAGCCAGAGCGAATGACGATAGCGGGAGGCAGGGGACTGCGCGCGCGACTGCACTGATGCGCTCACTGGCCGGGGTCCTTACGTTCAGCACCCCCGCACTGCGCCCTAGACGAAGAGGTTGGCCCGCTCCAGGTCTTCAGCGAAGTCGACCTCGACGGCGTAGAGGTCGGAGATGTCTACCGGCTCAAATCGTAGCTTGTCCTGCTCGATCGCCAGCTCGATGCCACGCTCGAAGTAGTCCTGGTCGCCGACGCGGCTCAGCTGGCGCACCAGCGCGGCCTTGTCTGCGCGCGACACGAAGTTGATGCCGACGGCTTCGCCGAGGCCTCCGCTGACGGTCTTGGAGAGCTGGTCGATGAAGCCCTCGGCGTCGACCGTGTACTTGACCTCTTCGTCGGACACCTTGGCGGTGTTGACCGAGACGAAGGACTGGCCGGCGTCGACCATGGCCTTGGCACGAACCAGGGCCTCGGGGTCGAAGACGACGTCACCGTTCATCCACAGCACTCCGCCATCCTTCGACGCCCGCAGGGCGCGCATGAGGCTCTTGGAGGTGTTGGTCTGGTCGTACTGCTCGTTATAGACGAAGGAGGCGTCGGGGAAGGCCTCGATGATGTGCTCGAGCTTGTAGCCGACGACGATCGACACATGGGCGTCCTTGCCGAAGGCGTGACGGATGTTGTCGAACTGCTGCTGCATGATGGTGCGGCCGTCGCTGAGCTCTGTCAGCGGTTTCGGCAGCGAGCGACCGAGACGGCTGCCCATACCGGCGGCCAGAATGACGATCTGCGTGCTCACGATTTGTCTCCCTAGATGACTGTGATCGGACCGGGGTGTCGGTGTCAACGTCACTCCGCGATATTCACGTGTGCATCAGATACGTCACCGATTGTTAATCCCCAGACTCTTGTCTGGACACGTCGTTGTGCATTGCCCATCCTACCCGGCGCCCCAAAATAGGCCCAGGGGTGGGGCGTGCACGTTGTGGTTTCGTAACGAAACGCCCAGACTTCGCTCAGGTAGTAGCACACTTCACTCGGGCGCAGCCCCGTACTTCGCTCCAGGAGGAGAGAGGCGGTTGGTAGGTTTGAACGATGGACCACGAACCCGAGGAAAATCCCGTTCCACCGCGTTCTCCAAGCCCTCGAAGTTCCGCCAAGAAGCCGGTGCAGAAATCGGCTCAGAAGCCCCGAGCGAGCGCGGGCGCGTCGGGTCGCGCCACCCCCACGACACCGGCCCGGGCCCGCACGTCGAGCGCGGCGACGGCGGCCGCAAAGCGGGCAGCCGCGGCCACGCCGTCGACCGAGACCGACCCGGCCGCGACGCCTCGCGCGGCCTCTACAGCCACTCCCGCCGCGAAGTCGCCCGCGGCGAGAAAGCCCGCGGCGAAAAGCCCGGCGGCGAGGAAGCCCACCGCGCCGCGGACCACGAAGGCCGCGCCGCGCACCACCGCGGCCTCGAAGTCCGCTGCGGCACGCGCGGCCGCCGCAGCGTCGGATGCCCCGGTCGTCGAGCCGGAGAGCCCGTCGACCGACGAGGCAGCGGTCAGCCCCACGAGCACGCCAGCGCGCGCCAGCAGCCCGCGCGCCACGACACCACGGGCAACGACACCGAGGCCCACGACACCGCGTGCCAGCACGACGCGGTCGACGACCGCCCGAACCCCGCGCAGTACCACGCGGACGCCCGACACCGCAGCCGCGATCGTCGTGCCCGACGTGCTGGTGCCCGAGACCGTCGAGCCGCTCGAGGTCGACCTCGCCGAGACATCCGCGGACGCGGAAACTCTCTCCGACGCGGCAACTCTCTCCGACGCGGCACCTCTCACCGACGCAGCAGGCGAGACCGAGGTGATCGAGGTGCCTGAGGAGGTGGCGGAGGCCGCAGAGACCGCGGTCGCGACGGATGCTGCGGCTGCGACATCCGTTTCCCCCGCCGCCGCGCGGAGCACGCCCGCCCGCGCCCCCCGTACCCCCAGGGCACCGCGCGCGCCCAAGACCGCCACGGCCGCGCCCGCCAGCGCCCGTGATGACGGCATCGTGCTGCGCATCGATCAGCTCACCAAGAGCTTCGGTGACACCCTGGCGGTCGACCACGTGAGTCTCGCCGTACCGGCGGGCACGATCTTCGGCCTCGTCGGACCCAACGGTGCCGGCAAGACCACGACCCTGTCGATGGTCACCGGGCTGCTGCGTCCCGACTCCGGCACGATCACCGTGCACGGGGCGGATGTGTGGAGCGACCCGGTCGTCGCCAAGCGCAACATGGGTGTGCTGCCCGACCGACTGCGCCTCTTCGACCGGCTGACCGGCGCCCAGTTGCTGTACTACGCGGGCACCCTGCGCGGGCTGGACTCCAAGACGGTCAAGAAGCGTACGGCCGACCTCGCCGCAGCCTTCGGCCTCGAGGACGCGCTCAACCGTCTGGTCACGGACTACTCGGCGGGCATGACCAAGAAGGTCGCCCTGGCCTGCGCGATGATCCACTCACCGCGGGTGCTGATCCTCGATGAGCCGTTCGAATCGGTCGACCCGGTGTCGGCGGCGAACGTCACCGAGATCCTGCAGAACTACGTCGCGGCGGGCGGCACCGTGGTGCTGTCCAGCCACAGCATGGACCTCATCCAGCGCATCTGCGACCTCGTCGCCATCGTGGTGGCCGGAAAGGTCCTCGCGGCAGGAACCACAGAAGAGGTTCGCGGCGCGGGCAGTCTCGAGCAGCGCTTCGTCGAACTCGCCGGCGGACGCAAGACTGCGGAGGGCATGGAGTGGTTGCACAGTTTCTCGGACTGAAGCTCCGCCTTCTCGTCAACACCTTTCGGCGCAGTCCCTGGCAGGTCTTCGGCATCATCGTCGCGCTCGCGTACGGCCTGGGACTCGCGTTCCTCGCCGTCATCGGCCTGACCGCGCTGCGGTTCACCCCGGTAGAACTCGCCGGCAACATCGCGATCACGGTCGGGGCGCTGATCACCCTCGGGTTCGTGCTGGTGCCGCTGGCCTTCGGGGTGGACGACACCCTCGACCCGCGGGCGTTCAGCCTGTTCGGCATCCCGACGACGAAACTCGCGCTCGGGCTGGCCGTCACCGCGTTGCTCGGGGTGCCGGCGCTCATCATCACCATCGTCGCGATCGCCCAGGTGGTCACCTGGACACGTACCCCGCTCTCCGCGTTCCTCGCGGTGCTCGGTGCCGTGCTCATCGTCGTCACCTGCACGCTCGCCGCCCGGGTCACGACGTCGATCGCTGCCTTCCTGCTCGCCACTCGTCGCGCCCGCGAAATCTCGGCGCTCATCGCCCTGCTCGTGATCGTGTCGCTCTCCCCGCTCCTCGCCATCTCGCTCACCGTGGACTGGGGTGTGCGAGGACCAGAGGTGCTCGCCGCCGTCGCGAAGGTGGCGGCGTGGACCCCACTCGGGGCCGCATGGGCCGCACCGGCTGCTGCGGCGGCCGGGCATCCGGCAACCGCCTTTCTCCAGCTGCTGATCGCGGTCGCGTTCGCCGCGCTGCTGGCCCTGGCCTGGCGCGCGCTCGTCGCCAAGATGCTGGTCACGCCGCAGCGCATCGGCCGCGAGCGCAGCTATGCGGGACTCGGCTGGTTCCGCCGCATGCCTGCCACGCCGGCCGGCGCCATCGCTGCCCGCAGCATCACCTACTGGATTCGGGATGCCCGCTATCACACGTCACTGCTGGCGGTGCCGGTCGCACCGCTCGTGTTCGTGATCGTGCTCGCGGTCGCGGGAGTGCCCTGGAACATCCTGGCGCTGCTGCCCCTGCCGGTGATGTGTCTCTTCCTCTCCTGGTCGACGCACAACGACATCGCCTACGACAACTCCGCGGTCTGGCTGCACATCGCGTCGAATGTCTCGGGCGTCGCGGACCGCTTCGGTCGGGTCGTGCCGGCGCTGATGATCGGTATCCCGCTCATCCTCATCGGCGCACCGATCAGTGCCGCGTTCTACGGCGACTTCTCGGTACTGCCCTCGCTCTACGGCGTGTGCACCTGCATCCTGCTTGCCGGGCTCGGTCTCTCCAGCATCATCTCCGCGCGCTTCCCTTACCCGGCGGTGCGGCCCGGGGACAGCCCCTTCGCCCAGCCGCAGGCGACGGGCTCCGCCGCAGGACTCATCCAGTCGCTCGCTTTCTTCGCCGCGCTGCTCATCACGGTGCCGCCAGCCGGACTCGCGGCGCTCGGCATCCTCTACGGGCATGACTGGGCCTGGGGTGCCTTCGCGCTGGGGATCGCGTTCGGCGTCGGTGGGCTGGCGGGCGGGATCGCCATCGGTGGTGCGATCTTCCGACGGCGTGGGCCCGAGCTGCTTGCGTTCACGCTGAAGAACTGACCGCGACATCCGTTTCGGCGTCTAAAATCGCTGTATGAGCGGCGACACACAGCAGGGCGGCGGCGGTACTGACACCCTCGACCGCGAACTCGAAGAACTCCTGAATCAGGAGCAGATCGAGGAGGGCGACCACGAGCGCTTCTCGCACTACGTGCAGAAGGAGAAGATCCTCGCCAGCGCGCTGAGCGGCAAGCCGGTGATCGCGCTGTGCGGCAAGGTCTGGACGCCGGGTCGCGACCCCGAGAAGTTCCCCGTCTGCCCGACCTGTAAAGAGGTCTTCGAGAAGATGAAGCCGTAGGGCTAACTTTCTCCTCAGCTAAAGCTCGCGCCGCACGCGAGTTGCGGCGATTGGGCCTTTCTTCGCGCTAGAAGCGCTCATCGCCTCATCTCGTCGCGCATCCACACTCGGCT
>JBEVGK010000277.1:0-4162 GCA_040511795.1 Lacisediminihabitans sp.
GGCGCGCGCCTCGCTCTCCCGGTGATTCACGCCCGTCGACAGGCTCAGGGACCGCACGAGCCGTGAGCCTGTCGACGAGCGAGAGCACTGTCAGGGGTGCCCGGTAGAATCGGGCCGGTCATGACCTTCATCCTGGACCCGTCCGAGCCCACAGAATCGCCCTTGCTCGCAGGCCTCAACCCGCAGCAGCGCGAGGCGGTCGAGTACCGCGGACCGGCTCTCCTCATCGTGGCCGGCGCAGGGTCCGGAAAGACCAGCGTGCTGACCCGCCGCATCGCCAGTCTGATCGATTCGCGCGAGGCCTGGCCCTCGCAGATCCTGGCGATCACCTTCACCAACAAGGCCGCCGCCGAGATGCGCGAGCGGGTGGAGGCGATCCTCGGCCAGGCCGCCGAAGGAATGTGGATCTCCACCTTCCACTCCGCCTGTGTGCGCATCCTGCGTCGTGAGGCCGAGCACTTCGGTTTCGGCAAGAACTTCACCATCTACGACTCGGCCGACTCGCGCGCCCTAATCAAGCGCATCATCCGCGATCTGGATGCCGACACGTTCGGCTTCACCGTCAGCGGGGTCGCCGGCAAGATCTCGAAGCTGAAGAACGAGCTGAGCGATGTGGAGTCGTATGCCCGCGGGGCGAACTTCAACGATCCGCAGGAGCGGGTCTTCCTCGACATCTTCCGCGAGTACACCCGCAGCCTGCAGGCGGCGAACGCCTTCGACTTCGACGACCTGATCGGCCAGACGGTGTACCTGTTCCGCGCCTTCCCGCAGGTGGCGGCGCTCTACCAGCGCCGGTTCCGGCACATCCTGGTCGACGAGTACCAGGACACCAATCACGCGCAGTACGCACTCATCCGCGAACTCACCCGGCCGATCGAGCAGAACGACCTGCCGCTCGACCTGCAGGGCCGCGGGGACCTCGGCCCGGCATCCCTCACCGTGGTCGGCGACTCGGACCAGTCGATCTACGCCTTCCGCGGCGCGGACATCCGCAACATCGTCGAGTTCGAGCGCGACTACGTCGGGGCGAAGGTGATCCTGCTCGAGCAGAACTACCGGTCGACCCAGAACATCCTGAGCGCGGCCAACGCGGTGATCGCCAACAACTTCGACCGCATCGACAAGAAGCTGTTCACGGTGGTCGGCGACGGTGACAAGATCGTCGGATTCACCGGCTACAGCCAGCACGACGAGGCGCAGTTCGTCGCCGACGAGGTCACGACGCTGCACAGCGAGGGCGTCGACTACCGCAACATGGCGGTGTTCTACCGCACCAACGCCCAGACCCGAGCGCTGGAAGAGATCTTCATCCGTTCGGCCATCCCGTATCGGGTGCTCGGTGGCACCAAGTTCTACGAGCGGGCCGAGATCAAGGACGCCTTCGGGTACCTGATCGCGGTGGCCAACCCGGCCGACCCGATGGCGTTGCGGCGCATCATGAACACCCCGAAGCGCGGCATCGGCGGGGTGACCGAGGCCAACCTGCAGAGCTGGGCGGATGCCCGCGGCATCACCCTGCGCGAGTCGATGCGCCAGGCCGGTGAGCAGGGCTTCGGCCCCAAGATCACCGGCGCGATCCTCGGGCTGACGGCGATCCTGGATGAGGTCGGTCTCACCGCCGACACCGCTCCCGTTCCCGACATCCTGATCACCCTGCTCGAGCGCACCGGATTCATCGAAGCGCTGCGGGCGTCCCGCGACCCGCAGGACGAGGCGCGCGCCGAGAACGTCGAAGAACTCATCGCGGTGACCAAGGACTTTCAGAAGAACAACCCGGAGGGCACTCTCCTCGAGTTCCTCACCGAGACCTCGCTGGTCGCGGCGGCCGACGAGATCGACGACTCCAGCGGCACCGTCTCGCTGATGACCCTGCACACCGCGAAGGGGCTCGAGTACGACGCCGTGTTCCTCACCGGCGTCGAGGAAGACCTGCTGCCTCACCGGATGTCCGCGAACGAACCCGGCGGACCGGCCGAAGAGCGCCGACTGTTCTACGTCGGCATCACCCGGGCCCGTCGCAGGCTGTACCTCTCGCTGGCGATGACCCGCGCCCAGTTCGGCGAGGTGTCGGTCGCGATGCCCTCGCGGTATATCCAGGAGATTCCACCGGAGCTGATCGACTGGCGCCAGTCGCCCGGCATGGCGACCAGCCGCGGTGGCACTCAACCGCGTGCGCTCAACGTGCGCCGTGACGGAGGTGCCCCGGGGTCGCTCGGCACCGGTTCCGGCTACGAGCGCACCGCCGGCCCGGGCGCGACCGCGCTGGCACGGGCGGCCGCTCGCGCCGCCCAGCCGAAGACCGAGTGGGCGAACACGGTGACGGGCAAGGTGCGCGACAACGGTGACCTGACTCTGGTAGCCGGCGACCGCATCCGTCACACCGATTTCGGGGATGGCAGGGTGACGGCGGTCACCGGCGTCGGGCCGAAATCGGTGGCGGAGGTGCAGTTCGACACGGTGGGCCGCAAGCGTCTGCTGATCAAACTGGCGCCGATCGAGAAGCTTTAACGCGGGATCTGCGGCGATAATGTCGTGACAAGCGCAAGGATCGCGCTCTGCTCTCGACCGTGAGGATCGCCCCCGCATGACGAACGACGCCCGACTCCCGCAGGTTCCGCACTACATCGGCGGGGTGGTGACGGAGGGCGCCAGCGGTCGCACCGCACCGGTCTACGATCCCGCGCTCGGCGTCGTCACCAAGGAGGTGCCGCTCGCCGATCTGACCGAGCTCGATGCGGCGGTCGCCGCGGCGAAGGCCGCCTTTCCGGGATGGCGCGACACGTCGATCGCGAAGCGGCAGCAGATCCTGTTCCGCTTTCGCGAGCTGATCAACGAGCGCAAGGACGAGCTCGCGCAGATCCTCACCAGCGAGCACGGCAAGGTGCTTTCCGACGCGCTCGGTGAGATCGCGCGCGGGCTCGAGGTGGTGGAGTTCGCCACGGGGTTCCCGCAGCTGATCAAGGGCGACTACTCCGAGAATGTCTCCACCGGCGTCGACGTCTATTCGACCAAGCAGCCACTCGGTGTGGTGGGGGTCATCTCGCCGTTCAACTTCCCCGCGATGGTGCCGATGTGGTTCTTCCCGATCGCGATCGCGGTGGGGAACACCGTCGTGCTGAAGCCCTCGGAGAAAGACCCGTCGTCATCCGTCTGGCTCGCCGAACTGTTCACCGAGGCGGGACTGCCGGCCGGCGTGCTGAACGTGCTGCACGGCGACAAGGTCGCGGTGGACGGGCTGCTCGAGCACGCGGACATCCGTTCCATCTCCTTCGTCGGCTCGACCCCCATCGCGAAGTACATCTACGAGACCGCGGCGAAGAACGGCAAGCGGGTGCAGGCGCTCGGCGGGGCGAAGAACCACATGCTGGTGCTGCCCGACGCCGACCTCGACCTGGTCGCCGACTCGGCGATCAATGCCGGCTTCGGGTCTGCGGGGGAGCGCTGCATGGCGATCTCGGTCGTCGTCGCGGTCGAACCTGTGGCCGACCCCCTGATCGAGAAGATCAGCCAGCGGATGTCGAAGCTCACGATCGGTGACGGGCGCCGTTCCTGCGACATGGGGCCGCTCGTCACCGAGCAGCACCGCGACAAGGTGGCCTCCTACATCGACATCGCGGCGGCGGATGGCGCGACGGTCGTGGTCGACGGTCGTGGCATCGACGTGGATGGCGCGGCCGAGGGTTTCTGGCTCGGCCCGACCCTGCTCGACCGTGTGCCGCTCGACTCGCGCGCCTACACGGAGGAGATCTTCGGACCGGTGCTCTCGGTCGTGCGGGTCGCCTCCTACGAGGACGGTGTGACGCTGATCAACAACGGCGCATTCGGCAACGGCACGGCGATCTTCACCAACGACGGCGGTGCCGCGCGGCGCGTCCAGAACGAGATCGAGGTCGGGATGATCGGCATCAACGTGCCGATCCCCGTGCCGGTCGCCTACTACTCGTTCGGCGGCTTCAAGGACTCGATCTTCGGGGACACGAAGGCCTACGGCGAGCAGGGCGTGCACTTCTTCACCCGCGAGAAAGCGATCACCAGTCGCTGGCTCGACCCGAGCCATGGCGGCATCAACCTGGGCTTCCCGCAGAACTAGCGCTGAGCTCGCCGGCGATCGGATGCTGCTCGTGCGGATGCCGTGCGCGGCTCCGTTTGTCCGCTCGGCTCC
>JBEVGK010000278.1:0-3520 GCA_040511795.1 Lacisediminihabitans sp.
GACCTGCGCCGTGACCGCACGGGAGCGGTGATGGCTGTCGCCCACGGCGAACGGAGGCCGAGGTCATCCGGCCGCTCGGTAGACTGGATTCATCCAGCCCATGTCTGAAGGAGCGTGACCATGGTCGATGTCCGTCGGGTAAAACTGCCCGGTGTCGGCGTGCTGCACACCTTCGTCACCGCCGACGGCGGCAAGGCCGGCGTGATCACCCATCGCTCCGGTCACAGCGACCTCATAACCTTCGCTGACGAGGAAGACGGGTCGGACTCGAACAAGGTCTCCCTGCGGCTGAGTGAGGACGAGGCGCACACCCTCGCCGAACTGCTCGGTGGCACACGGATCACCGAGGGGCTCGACAAGCTCGACCAGATCCCCGGCCTGTCGATCGACTGGTTCACCGTCGACTACGACGACCACATCGCCGGGCAGCAACTCGGCAACCTCGCCTCCCACGGTGTCGTCGGTCTCACGGTGGTCGCCGTGGTGCGGGGCGACTCCGCGAACCCGGCCCCCGCCGACGACTTCAAGGTCTTCCCGGGTGACACGCTCGTCGTCGCCGGTTCGCCCGAGAAGGTGGCCAAGGCGTTCACCTTCTACCGCACGGGTGAGATGGCCCACAAGGCCACAGCAGACTCGCCCCAGGGGTAGCGATGCACCTGGGCCAAGAACTCCTGACCCTCGGCGTCCTCTTCCTCATCGCCTATGTTCTCGGGCGGCTCGGCAAACGCATCGGCCTGCCGGCCATCCCGATCTACATGCTCGTCGGTCTGCTCGCGAGCCCGAACTTCCATCTCTTCCCGCTGAACTTCAAACCGGCGGATGTCGAACTCGTCGCCGTCTTCGGCCTCATCTTCCTGCTCTTCAGTCTCGGTCTCGAATTCGATCAGGACGAGTTCTACGGCAACGTGAAGGCGCTGCTGCTCTCGGGCGGGACCCGCATCGCCATCAACATGGCGGTCGGCTTCGGTTTCGGACTGTGGGTCGGCTGGGGCACCCGCGAGGCGCTGATCATCGCGGGAATGACCGCGACCTCCTCGAGCGCCATCGTCACCAAGCTGCTCATCGAGTTCAACCGCCTGGCCAACCGGGAGACGCCGGTGGTGCTGGGCATCATGGTGCTCGAAGACGTGTACATCGCCATCTACCTGGCCATCGTCTCGGTGGTGCTCGGTGGAGAGACCTCGCTGTGGGAGGTGGTGCTGCAACTGGCGATCTCGTTCACCTTCCTTGTGGCGATGTTCGCCCTGGCGCGCTTCGGCGGCAGATTCGTCTCGCGCATGGTGCGCACCCGCGACGACGAGCTGTTCACCATCCTGTTCTTCGGCCTCGCGGTCGCCTTCGGCGGCATCGGTGAACTCCTCGGGGTGTCGGATGCGATCGGCGCCTTCCTGATCGGACTCGTGCTGGGCGCGACCCGGTTCCGCACCCGGATCGAACAGTTCGCGCTCCCGCTCCGCGATATCTTCGGCGCGTTCTTCTTCCTCAACTTCGGCCTGGCGCTCAACCCGTCGACCTTCGGTGAGGTGTGGATCCCGGTGATCGTGGCGGTCGTGCTCACCCTGATCGTGAACACCGCCGGCGGTCAGCTCATCGCCTGGATCAACAAGCTCACCCCGGCGGAGGGATTCAACGCGAGCGCCATGCTGCAGAACCGCGGCGAGTTCGTGCTGATCCTCGCCACCCTTGCCACCGCCGCCGGGCTCGACAGCAGACTCACGCCCTTCGCCGGTCTCTACGTGCTGATCATGTCGATCGTCGGCCCGGTGCTCGCGGCGAACTCCGAGAAAGTGGGCGCCATACTGTTCCGGAAGAAGCGCGTCACCGCCCCACCTCGGCGTGACGCGATGAACGACGAGGCGATCGCCCTGGTCGAGGCGGCGACGGCCGGGCAGGAATCCGATCCGAACGGCGACACCGACGTCGACGAGGTCGATGTCGAGAAATCCGACGACCTGGCCGATGCCACCGATCGCCTCATCGAACAGGCGATGTCGCAGTCCGACGAACAGACAGAACGCAAGAGAGATCCGGAGTACTGAGCAGCCCATGTGGTCAGTCGCACGTCGCCCCCGCTGGATCGCGGCACTCCTGTTCGCTCTGGCACTCGCCGCGACGTTCGCGCTGCTGAGCCAATGGCAGCTCTCGCGCAGTGTCACCAACGGCACCGTCGTCAGCCGCGACACGGAGACCGTCGAGCAGCTCACCGCCCTCGCGAAACCGCAGACCGGAACGACCGACACGCAAGACGGCCAGATCGTCGAGGCGAGTGGGCGCTGGATTCCCGGGGATGCACTCGTGGTGAGCGACCGGCTCAACGACGGTGACAAGGGTTTCTGGGTGGTCGGCCACTTCCAGGTCGACACCGATGGCTCCGCGCAGACGACGGATGTCGGGGCCGGTCTTCCCGTCGCCGTCGGCTGGGCGGCCACCCGCTCCGCCGCGCGTGCCGCCGCCGCCGTGCTGGACCAGCGGACCGATGCGGCGACCCTGACCGGGCGGTACTTCGCCAGCGAGGCGCCGCAGGACAGCGACTTCGAGCACGGGGTGCTCAGCACCGTATCGGCCGCCGCCATGCTCAATACCTGGAAGACGGTGGACCCGGCGGGCATCTATGGCGGGTACCTGGTGCAGACCGAGCCGGCCGCGGAGCTGACGGCGATCTACTCGCCGGCCCCGACATCCAGCGTCGAGATCAACTGGCTGAACATCTTCTATGCCGCCGAGTGGATCGTGTTCGCCGGATTCGCGGTCTTCCTCTGGTACCGCCTGGTGCGCGACGCGCACGAGCGCGAGCAGGAGGAGCTGGAGCAGGCCCAGCAGGACGAAAGCGCAGAACGAGCGGAAGTAAACTAGAACCATGGCGATCACCCCCAAGCTCTCCGACGTGCCCCGCATCCGCACCGCACTGAAGCTCTACCGGGTGTCCGCCTATGTCACCGGAATCCTGCTGCTGCTGCTCGTCTTCGAGATGATCCTCAAGTACACCGGCATCCACCGCGAGATCTACCTCGGCAGCTCGCAGGGCTTCATCGCCCTGGTGCCGTGGAACCCGATCGACATCCACAACTCGGTCAGCGGAATCAACCTGTCCACGGGCATCCTGATCGCACACGGCTGGCTGTACGTCGTCTACCTGTTCATGGACTTCCGGCTGTGGAGCCTGATGCGCTGGCCGTTCACCCGTTTCGTCGCGATCGCCCTCGGCGGCGTCGTGCCCTTCCTGTCGTTCATCGTCGAACATTTCGTCTCCCGTCGCGCCAACACCGAGCTCGCCGAGCTCGAGGCCCGCGGAGCCACCACCACCCCGCCCCCGTCGAAAGCCGAGGTCGCTCATTAGCAGCGAAACGTTCCACCAGCCAGTACTCGTCGTCGACTTCGGTGCTCAGTACGCCCAGCTGATCGCGCGCCGGGTGCGCGAGGCCAACGTCTACTCCGAGATCGTGCCGCACACGATCAGCGCCGCCGAGGTGGCAGCGCTCAATCCTGCCGGCATCGTGCTGAGCGGCGGACCCTCGAGTGT
>JBEVGK010000279.1:0-5322 GCA_040511795.1 Lacisediminihabitans sp.
GGCATGGCGGCGCTCTCAGTACAGGAGACGAGCCGCCCATAGCCGGGCGTGGAACCGGATTCGAGTTCAGCCTAAACCCGCCGTGTTTCGACCGGGTTACCTGGCGAGAGCCAGAGCGTCGGCCGCGAGACGCGCGCTGGTGTCGGCGTCGCGCATCCAGAGTGGGGCGGCGGCGCCCCGGATGCCCAGCGCCTCGATGTCGGGGAGGGACGCGGCATCCGTCTCGTCCACCAGCCAGGCGTCGAGCAGCCCGCCGTCCCGCTGATCACTGCTGTGGCGCGCGCCGTAGTGCTGCGCCACCGCGAAGGCCGACGTCTCGACGCCGATCGCGGTGAGGCAGGCGTCCGCCATGCCCCGCACGACCGCACCCGAGATGATCGGCGAGACGCCGACCACCCGGGCGGATGTCTGGGCCAACGCCTCACGGATGCCCGGGATGCCCAACACCGTGCCGACCGACACGACCGGGTTCGAGGGGGCGATCAGCACGACATCCGCATCGGCGATCGCCTCGAGCACGCCCGGAGCGGGGGTCGCTGCAGCGAGGTTCTGCTGCACGAAGGCCTGCGCGGTGAGCTTCGCGCGGTGCTTGGTCCACCACTCCTGGAAGTGCATGGTGCCCTCGTCGGTGACCACGTGCGTCTCGACCTCGTCGTCGGTGGCGGGGATGAGCTCCACTCCGAGCGGCCACCGTGCGGTGATGAGACGCGTCGCCTCACTCAGCGGCAGGCCGGAGCGCAGGTAGTGGCTGCGGGTGATGTGCGTGCCGAGGTCGAGGTCGCCGAGGGTGAACCACGGCCAGCCGACGCCGTAGGCGCGCAGCTCGGCGCTGACCCGCTCGGTCTCGCCGATGCGGCCCCAGCCGCGCACCTCGTCGTTCTCACCGGCGAGCGTGTACATCACCGAGTCGAGGTCGGGGGTGATGCGCAGGCCGGTGAGCCACATGTCGTCGCCCGTGTTGACGATGGCGGTGAGCTCGGCCCCGTGGACATCCGTTCCCGGGAGCGCGCGCCGCACGTGCTCGCGCAGCCCGCGGGTGAAGCGGGCGCCACCGACGCCGCCGGAGATGACTGTGATCTTCATCCGATCAACGCTAACGGCGTTCGGGGTGCTGCTGCGCAGTATCGTCATCCGCCCGGAATTCGCTACGAGACATGAATATTCGTCGACACGCGCTGGGAAAACGCCCCGGGTGAACGAACCCGCCCCCGGCATCGTGTAGAAACAGGAGACCAGGCGGCCCGCCGTATGGTGTGATGGCGACGAACGGCTTTCTGGAGGTCAGGTCAATGGCGAACGATTCTGCGGTGCGGATCCTATCGAGCGTGGAATTCCACCGCACCAGCACGCGCATCCTCGGGAGCATCGAGACCGTGATCGACGGCAAGCGCGACGCCGTGGAGATGGCGCTGACCGTGCTGCTCGCCGAGGGCCACCTGCTCATCGAGGACGTGCCCGGCGTCGGCAAGACCATGCTGGCCCGCACACTCGCCAAGACGGTGGACTGCACCGTCAACCGCATCCAATTCACCCCCGACCTGCTGCCCTCCGACATCACCGGCGTCTCGATCTACAACCAGGTCTCACGCGAGTTCGAGTTCAAGCCCGGACCGGTCTTCGCCAACATTGTCATCGGCGATGAGATCAACCGCGCGAGTCCCAAGACCCAGTCGGCGCTGCTGGAGAGCATGGAGGAGGGGCAGGTGACCGTCGACGGTGAGACCAGCGACCTCGCCGCTCCGTTCACCGTCATCGCCACGCAGAACCCGGTCGAGATGGAGGGCACATACCCGCTGCCCGAGGCGCAGCGCGACCGGTTCATGGCCCGCATCTCGATGGGATATCCGGATGCCGCTGCCGAACTGGCCATGCTGCACACCCGCGAAAACGCCAGCCCGCTCGACGACGTGCAACCGGTGGTGAGCACGATGGAACTCATCGCGATGATCGCCACCGTGCGCGAGGTCTTCGTCTCGTCCCCGGTCGAGCAGTACGCGGTCGCCATCGTGCAGGCCACCCGCTCGGACCCCGATCTGCGGGTCGGAGCGAGCCCCCGGGCCACCCTGCACCTCGTGCGTGCGGCGAAGGCGCGTGCGGCGCTCGACGGACGCGAGTTCGTGCTGCCCGACGACATCGACGCGCTGGCGGTCTCGGTGCTCGCCCACCGGCTCATCCCGGCCAACCGGCTCTCCTCCAGCGGTGGAGCTGCCAGCGTCGCGGCGGCGAGCGAGGCGGTGCGACGCATCGTCGCAGCCACCACCGTGCCGCTCGGCGCCGTCGGCCCGGCGGCCTGACGCGCACATGGCGGCACGCAAGGCCAGACGAAGGATCGCGCGACCGACCTCCCGCGGCTGGGTCACCGGTGCGGCCGGGGTGCTCGGGGTCGCGCTCGCCTACGGCGTCCAGAACCGCGAACTCCTGGTGCTTGGCCTGCTCGCCCTCGCGCTCTGCCTGGTGGCCTGGCTCTACGTGCAGTTCCGCCCGCTCGCCTACCGCGTCACCCGCAGCTTCACCCCGCCGATGATCGAGGCCGGCGGCGAGACGACCGTCGAGGTGGAGATCGCGAACCTGTCGAACTACCGCAGTCCCGCGGCGCACTGGCGCGATACCTGGCCATGGCGGCCCTATGTGACGGTGCCGCTCGAACTCGGGATGCTGGAGGCACGCGGCATCCCGCACCATTCGCGGGGGAGCGCCGTGCGTCTCGGCTACGCGGTGCGGCCGGATCGACGTGGCGTGTTCGACGTCGGACCGCTGATCATCGATTTCGCCGACCCGTTCGGCCTCGTCGCCGGTGCCGTGGTGGCCGAGGGGACTGGTGCGCTCACCGTGACGCCACGCATCGACGAGCTGCCGGAGGGCGCCGTGGCCATCGCCGCGGATGACGGGGCGACCCGGGTGCACCAGCGCCGCTCCTGGGGCGGCGAGGACGATCTGATGACGCGCGAGTACCGCGACGGCGACCCGATGCGGCGCGTGCACTGGCGTGCCTCCGCCCACCACGGCGAGCTGATGGTGCGGCAGGAGGAGCAGCGCAGTCACGCCGAGGCGCACATCGTGCTCGAGACCCTACGCACCGGGTACCGCGATGCCGGCAGCGCGGGAGCGGTGGCCGAAATCGACAGCGAGTCGTTCGAGTGGAGCATCGAGTTCTGCGCCTCGTTGAGTGTCTACCTCGTGGAGCGTGGCTTCGTCGTGCAGGTGGTCGAGACGGGCGAGCGACAACTGGTCGAGGTGGAGAACGTCGACGGATACCTGCACTCCCTCGCCGCGCTCCAGCTGTCGTCCACCCCCGCCGAATCCTTCTCCCTCGTTCCGCAGAGCGCGCGGGCCGGACGCTCGCAGGGCTCGGTGTTCGCGATCCTCTCCGCCACGGACGACCACGCGATTCGGCAGCTGGTGGCGCAGCGGTCATCCTTCGACCTGGCGATCGCGTTCATCGTCGACCCGTGGACCTCGCCGCTCATCGAGCCGCTCCAGCGGGCCGGCTGGGTCTGTGTCCCCGTCGATCCCTACGACACGGTTGCGGATGCCTGGCTCACCCTGAGCGCGGAACTGGAGTCGGCCCGTGCCCAGGGTTGAGTTGACGCGGGCGGGCCGGTCGCCGGATGGCGCTCCGGTGACTACGACCGCCGCCACCTCCACCGCCAACCCGCGGGGCGCCCTGGTCGCTGACCGGCAGCGTGCGCGCTGGAACGGCCGGAGGGCATTCGCCGACTGGCAGGTCAGCCTGCTGCTGTTCGCGCTGCTGGTGACCGTGATCGTCGGATTGCATGTCACCCTGTCCGGCATCGCCTGGGCCTTCCAGCTCTCGCTGGTCGGGCTGCTCGTGCTCGGCGTCTGCGCGCTGGTGCGCAGCTTCACGCGGCTGCTCTGGCTGCCCACCGCGATCGCCGCGGCGGTATTCTTCGCGGCGATGACGGCGTTCTTCGCGCCGCAAACCGCCATCCTCGCGGTGGTGCCGACTCCGGACACTCTCTCGGCCTTCTCGACGCTGATCTCCCAGGGCAATCTGTCGATCTCCGACCAGTCGCTACCGGCCACGGCGGACGCCGGAATCACCTTCCTGCTCTGCTTCGGGGTGGCGGGGATCGCCCTCGCCGCAGACGTGCTCGCGATCCTCTTGCGCGCTCCAGCGCTCGCCGGTGTGCCGTTCGTCGTGCTCCTCGCGGTGCCGAGTGTGGTCGAGCCCGGCAGCTCCGATCCGTTCGTGTTCGTGCTCGCCGTGGTCTTCTACCTGATGCTGCTGCGGGTCGGTGCACCTCGGCGACAGGGCCGACTGAGCCTGGCCGTCGGCGCGGCGGCGGTGGTGCTCGCTCTCGTCGTGCCCGCCGTGCTTCCGCCGATCGACAGCACGGCCACGACGCCGTCCGGCGGATTCGGCACCGGCGTGAACCCGGTGCTGTCGCTCGGCGACGATCTGCGCCGCAGTGCCGCACGGGACGTGCTCACCTACTCGACGACCTCCGGCAACGCTCACTATCTGCGCCTGGTCAGCGTCGAGAACTTCCGCGGTTCCAACTGGAAGCCGGATGACTTCCGCCTCGATCGCAGGAACACGGTCGACGAGATCGCCACAGCCCCGGGCCTCGAAGCAGCGGTTCCCCGCTCGCGGGACACCACCACCGTCGCGGTCCAGTCGCTGTCCAGTGAATGGCTGCCGTTGCCATACCCGAGCACGAAGATCACCGGGCTGCAGGGCAGCTGGTACTGGGATGGCGAGGGTCACGCCGTCTCGAGCACCGATCGCTCGGTCTCCGGTCAGCAGTACCGGGTCTCCGATCTGGAGCTGAAGCCCACCCCCGAGCAATTGCTGACTGCCGGCACGACCGTGCCGGCCGGCCTGGAGCAGTACCTCGCTATCCCGGCGAACCTGCCGGCGGTCGTCACCGAGACCGCCCGCGCGGTGGTCGGCACGGCGCCGACGAACTACGAGAAGGCCCTGCTGCTGCAGTCGTACTTCCACGATGGCGACTTCGAGTACTCGGAGACGGCGCCGGTCGCGAACGGATACGACGGCACGGGTGCGGGCGTGATCGCCCGGTTCCTGAGCAACAAGGCCGGGTACTGCATCCACTTCGCGTCCGCGATGGCGGTCATGGCGCGCGTGCTCGGCATTCCCGCCCGGATCTCGGTCGGCTTCCTTCCCGGCACCCAGATCGCCGATATCGACGGCCGCACGACATTCCAGGTCGACTCGCACGACCTGCACGCCTGGCCGGAACTGTACTTCGAGGGGATCGGCTGGACGCGGTTCGAACCGACCGTGAGCCGCGGCGACCTGCCGAGCTATGCCGACCTGTCGACGCCGGACGTTCCCAC
>JBEVGK010000280.1:0-7569 GCA_040511795.1 Lacisediminihabitans sp.
ACGCGACCGGCGCTGTCGAGGATGCGCTGCTTACCCGTGTAGAACGGGTGCGAGGCGGAGGAGATCTCCACGTCGATGACGGGGTAGGTCTCACCGTCGAGCTCGATGGTCTTGTCGCTCGAGACCGTCGACCGGGTGAGGACGGTCTCGCCACTGGCGAGGTCGCGGAAGACGACCGGTGCGTACGTGGGGTGGATGTCAGACTTCATCGTTATTCCTTGGGTGATTGTTGGTGTGAAAAGCAGTGGTATGAAACCGTGTAAGTGTGCGGGGCTCAAGGAGCCAACGAGCAATCTTATCAGATGCGCGCCGGGAGCCGTGCGCCCCCGCGAATCGTGACTAGACCGCGTGTGCGCTGAATCGTCCGTCGTTCTCGTCGAGCTCGAGTGCCAGTCCGAAGGTCGTGCCGAGGTTCTCGGCCGTGATGACCTCGCGGATCGGGCCGGAGGCCGTCACCCGCCCGTCGGCGAGCAGCAGCGCGTGGGTGAAGCCGAGCGGGATCTCCTCGACGTGGTGGGTGACCATGATGATCGCCGGGGCCTTGGGCGCCTGGGCGTAGCCGCTCAGCAGCTGCAGCAGCTCCTCGCGAGCGCCGAGGTCGAGGCTGGCCGCCGGCTCGTCCAGCAGCAGCAGCTCGGGGTCGGTCATCACCGAACGGGCGATCTGCACACGCTTCTGCTCGCCATCGCTGAGGTCGCCGAATCTACGGCCCTCCAGCGCGGTGAGCTTCCACTCCGCCAGCACGCGCTGGGCGCGGCGGGTATCGACGTCTTCGTAGGACTCGTTCCAGCGGCCGGTGACGGAGTAGGCGGCGGTGAGCACGACATCCAGCACCGTCTCGTTCTTCGGGATGCGCCGCGCCATCGCGGTCGAGGCGAAACCGATGCGTGGCCGCAGGTCGAACAGGTCCGCCGAACCGAGGGTGGTGTCGAGAATCTCGACGGTTCCCGAACTCGGATGGCCCTGTGCCGCAGCCAGCTGGAGCAGCGTGGTCTTTCCTGCGCCGTTCGGACCGAGGATGACCCAGCGCTCGTCGCTGTCGACGGTCCAGTTCAGAGAATCGAGGATGGTGGTGCCGTCTCGGACGACGGACACGTCGGAGAACTGGAGAACGCGGGCCATGTCTCAACACTACCGATCCGATGGGCTCTGCCAGCGCAGAACTGCGGTCGGTTCGTCCGCTACGACGTCAGAACGGAGGTGTAGATCTCCTGGGTGCGCTTCGAGATCGCCGCCCACCCGAAGTCGCGCTCGGCCCGCTCGCGCCCGGCCGCGCCCATCGCCTTCGCGGCGACCGGATCGCTGACCACCTCCGTGAGGATGCGCGCCAGATCGTCGACGAACTTCTGCGGATCGAGCGGCGTGCCCGTCCCGTCGTCCGCCTGCTCGATCGGCACCAATCGACCGGTCACGCCGTCGTCGATCACCTCGGGGATTCCGCCGGTCGCCGTTCCGACCACCGGCGCCCCGCAGGCCATGGCCTCCAGGTTGACGATGCCGAGCGGCTCATAGATCGACGGGCAGACGAAGGTGGTCGCCGCGGTGAGCACGGCGGAGAGGTCGGGCTGGCTGAGGAGCTCCTCGATCCAGACCACACCGGTACGTTCCTGCTGTAACGCTGCGACGCCCGCGCGCACCTCGGCGAGGATCTCCGGGGTGTCGGGGGCTCCGGCGCAGAGCACGAGCTGCACGTCCTTCGGCAGTTGGGCTGCGGCGCGGAGCAGGTACGGCAGCCCCTTCTGCCGGGTGATCCTGCCCACGAAGACCACCGACGGTCGGGTCGGGTCGATGCCGAGCTTCGCCAGCAGCTCCGGGTTCTCGGTCGGCACCCACTTCGTCAGGTCGATGCCGTTGTGCACGACCGAGACCTTCTGCTCGTCGAGGAACGGATAGGAGCGCAGGATGTCGCGGCGCATGCCATCGCTGACCGCGATGATGGCGTCGGCCGAGGCGAAGGCACCGCTCTCGATCCAGCTCGAGACGCGGTATCCGCCGCCGAGCTGCTCGGCCTTCCACGGACGCAGCGGCTCGAGGCTGTGCGCCGTGACGACGTGCGGGATGCCGTGGAGCAGCTGGGCGAGCTGCCCGGCACCGTTCGCGTACCAGGTGTGCGAGTGCACGAGATCCGCCCCGCCGCTGTCCTGGGCCATCTGCAGATCGACCCCCAGCGTCGCGAGCGAGGGGTTCGCGTTCGTCAGCTGCGGCGGCACGAGGTAGGCGTACACGCCCTGCTCATCGCGCGGCAGGCCGAAGCATCGCACCAGCACGTCGACGTCGACGCGCAGTGCCTTGACGAGCTCGGCGACATGCACACCGGCCCCGCCGTAGACCTCTGGTGGATATTCACGGGTCAATAGATCGACTCTCACCCGGTGAACGCTAGTACACGCGCAGCATTCACGTACTGTATGAGCCATGGCATCGAAGAAGATCTTTGGCATCGTCCTCGCGGGTGGTGAAGGCAAGCGGCTCATGCCCTTGACCGCAGACCGGGCTAAGCCCGCCGTCCCCTTCGGCGGCAACTACCGACTCATCGATTTCGCCCTCTCGAACCTGATCAACTCGGGCCTGCGCCAGATCGTCGTGCTCACCCAGTACAAGTCGCACAGCCTCGACCGCCACGTGTCGCAGACCTGGCGCCTCGACGGCATCACGAGCTCGTATGTCGCCTCGGTTCCCGCGCAGCAGCGCCTCGGCAAGCGCTGGTTCGCCGGCTCCGCCGACGCCATCCTGCAGTCGCTCAACCTGCTGCGCGACGAGAAGCCCGACATCGTGGTGGTGGTCGGCGCTGACCACGTCTACCGCATGGACTTCAGCCAGATGATCGATGCGCACATCGAGTCCGGCGCCGGGGTCACGGTCGCCGCCATCCGCCAGCCGATCTCGCTGGCCGACCAGTTCGGTGTCATCGAGCTGGACAAGGACGACCCGACACGCATCGCGCAGTTCCTGGAGAAGCCGAAGGACGCGGTGGGGCTCGCCGACTCCCCCGGTGAGGTTCTCGCCTCGATGGGCAACTACGTCTTCGACGCCGACGTGCTGATCGACGCCGTGTTGCGCGACGGCGAGGGTCCGACCTCCAACCACGACATGGGCGGCGACATCGTTCCCGACTTCGTCTCCCGCGGGGACGCAGCGGTCTACGACCTCAACCGCAACGAGGTGCCAGGGGCCACCGACCGTGACCGGTACTACTGGCGCGATGTCGGAACGATCGAGTCGTTCTTCGACGCCCACCAAGACCTCATCTCGGCGCTCCCGATCTTCAACCTCTACAACAGCAACTGGCCGATCTTCAGCCAGCAACTCAACTCCCCGCCGGCGAAGTTCGTCCGCGACTCGAAGGGCAACCTCGGCACCACGATCGACTCGATCGTCTCGCTCGGTTCCCTGCTCTCCGGGGCGCACATCGAGCGCAGTGTGCTCGGACCATGGGCGACCGTCGAGTCCGGAGCGCAGGTGGTCGACTCGATCGTTTTCGATCGGGTGCGCATCGGACCCGACTCGATCATCCGTCGCGCGATCCTCGACAAGGAGGTCGTCATCAGTCCCGGGGCGACCGTCGGGGTGGATGCGGATGCCGACCGGGCCCGCGGCTTCACCGTCACCGACTCGGGCATCACCGTGGTCGGCAAGGGCGTCACCGTCTCCTGATCACGCGCAGGACGGGCCGCGACGACGCGTGCTATGCACCCTCATAGGCGGCCCGTAGCCAGCCGACCAGCTCATCGTCCACCTCGCCCGCCGCGGTGACGTCGACCCGATGCGAACACATCGTGGTGCCCGCGCGGAGTCGACCGCCTACGTCGGCTCCGGGCACCTCGACTCCGGGCAACTGCAGGCCGAGCTGGATGCGCTTCGCGCTAGGAACTTCGATCAGCGCGAACTGCTTGCTGCGGCGGAGCGAGACGCCCGTCTTCTTCGGGCTCACCTCGACATCGGACCCGAGGGCGGTCGCCGCCGCCACGATAGCCTCGTACACCGGCCGCAGGGGCGCCTTCGCGCCCACGTACTGGGCGTCGATCACGTCGCCATCGGTGAGCATCTGCCCGCGAGCGCGAAACTGCAGCGCGATGCCGTTGGCGAAGCCGTGGGACACGCCATAGTCGGTCTTCAACACGCGCATCAGGTCGGCGTGCTTCTCGGCTCCGGTCTCCTCGAGCACGGCGAACCACTCCGGCATGGTGCGTCCGGTCTTCTCCTGAAGATTTTGGAACGGGTCGCTCATGCGCACATTCTGCTCCTCCCCGATTCATCGCGCAGCAGTTTTCTGGCCACTCCGTCGGCACCGGTGAATCGCCCGGCGGGGGCATCGCCGATACCCTGGGGCGGTGCCCCGCTTCCTCGTAGTCCTCGACGTCGATTCCACCCTCATCGAGGACGAGGTGATCGAGCTGCTCGCGGATGCTGCAGGCTCCGGCGAGAGGGTCGCGGAGATCACCGCCTCGGCCATGAACGGCGAGGTCGACTTCGAGCAGAGCCTCCGCGCCCGCGTTGCCACACTGGCCGGACTCCCGGAGAGCGTGTTCGCGCAGATCGCGGCCCGGATCCGGATCACCGCCGGCGTCCCCGAGCTCATCGCGGGCATCCACGCGGCCGGCGGCCGGGTCGGAGTCGTGTCCGGCGGATTCCACGAACTGGTCGATGCCCTGGCTGACGATCTCGGCCTCGACTACCGCAGCGCCAACCGCCTCGAGGTGATCGACGGCATCCTCACCGGCGGTCTGGTCGGACCGATCATCGACGCGCAGGCGAAGGCCGACACCCTCACCGAATGGGCGCACGACTTCGGGGTGCCACTGACGCACACCATCGCCGTGGGCGATGGCGCCAACGACCTGCCGATGATGGCGATCACCGGGCTGGCCGTGGGCTTCGACGCGAAGGCGCCGGTGCGCGACGAAGCGGATGTCCTGCTCGACGAGCGGGACCTCTCCCGCATCCTGCCGTTGCTGGGTCTGTAGTCCGCAGCGCTCAGCGGCCGCGGGACCGGGATCGGCTGCTCAGCGCCAAGCCCGGTCAGCGCCTAGCCCGGTCAGCGCCTAGCCCGGTCAGTGCCCCATCCCGAGGCCACCGTCGACCGGGATGATGGCGCCGGAGATGTACCCGGCATCGTCACCGGCGACCCAGGTGACGACCTTGGCGATCTCGCCGGCGGTGGCGAACCGCCCCGCGGGGATCGACTTGGTGTAGTCGGCGAGCAGCTCCGGGGCGAGCTCCGCCGTCATGTCGGTCTCAACCAGTCCGGGCGCGACGACGTTTGCCGTGATGTTGCGGGCACCCAGCTCGCGGGTCAGCGCGCGGGCCATGCCCACGAGCCCCGCCTTCGAGGCCGAGTAGTTGACTTGCCCGGCCGCGCCGAGCATGCCGGAGACGCTGGAGATGAAGACGATGCGACCGAAGCGAGCCTTGAGCATCCCCTTCGACGCGCGCTTCACCACGCGGAAGGCACCGTTGAGGTTGGTGTCGATGACCGAGGTGAAGTCCTCCTCGCTCATCCGCAGCAGCAGCATGTCCTTCGTGATGCCGGCGTTCGCCACCACGACCTCGACCGGGCCGAGCTCTGCCTCGACGGCGCTGAACGCGCCGTCGATAGAGGCGGCATCGGTGACGTCCGCGATCACGGTGAGTGAACCGTCCGGACCGGAGCCGGAGCGGGCGGTGACAGCGACACGGTGCCCCTGAGCGATGAACTCCTCGGCGATCGCGCGGCCGATTCCACGGTTGCCTCCCGTGACGAGAACGGTACGGGGAGTGGACATGCTGACTCGCTTTCGATGGAGGTGGGGGCCGCGGTCCGTCGCGCTCGGGCGACACCGGCGGCACCGGCAAACTCCCACGATTCTAGACGTAGGCTTAGGTCTGCCCATGGCCAAGATGCAATCGATCACCAGCATTCCCCGGTCTCCTCAGGACGACCGGCGCAGCCGCATGATCCAGTACTCGCTCGCCATGGGAATCCGTATGGTCTGCATCGTGCTGTGCCTGTTCGTGCGCGGCTGGTGGCTGCTGCTCCCGGCGATCGGCGCGGTCATCCTGCCTTATATCGCGGTGGTGTTGGCCAATGCAACTGCCCAACGCTCATCGGGCTCCGTGCTTCGCCCGGGCGCCATCGTCCGGGTGAGCCCAGTGCTGCCGACGGATGCCGGGGCGGCAGACCGAGACGAGTCGCCACGGTGATCGGGCTCGGTCTCGATTCCGACGAGCACCTCGATCCGATCTGCTCTCGAGCGGGATGCCGCACCGCCGCCGCCTGGAACGTCAACTGGCGCAATCCCCGCATTCATAGCTCCGACCGGGTGAAGGTCTGGCTTGCCTGCGACGAGCACGCCGACTATCTGCGCGACTATCTCGAGGCTCGTGACTTCCCGGTGCTGGTGACCCCACTCGACACCCCGGTCGGCCGCGTTCCCGACTATCCCAGCCACGACGCCGGGAGCCGGACGTGAAGATCCTGCGCCTCGCCCTGACCAGACGTTGGCTCGGGTACCTCGCCGTTGCGATCGTGTTCGCCATCGTCTGCGTCGGGCTCTCCAAGTGGCAGGTCGACCGCACGAACGAGGCGCGCACCGCCAACCAGCTGGTGCAGCGTAACTTCGACAGCACGCCGACACCGCTTGCCGAGGAGCTGCCCACCCGTACCTCCTTCGCGGCGAGCCAGGAGTGGAAGCAGGTGTCGCTGCGGGGCACCTACCTGATGAAGGATCAGCTGCTGGTGCGCAACCGCCCGCTCGACGGCAATCCCGGCTTCGAGGTCTTGACGCCGCTGAAGCTCGACGATGGCTCCGTGTTCGTGGTCGACCGGGGCTACGTTCCCACCGGCAACGATCAGGATGCCCCCGACAGCGTCCCTGCGCCGGCATCCGGCGAGGTGTCCGTGGTCGTCCGCCTGCAGAAGGGCGAGCCGACCCTCGATGGCCGCAGCGCGGGTTCCGGACAGATCGCCACCATCCACCTCCCCACGGTCGCGAAATTGGTGAAGCTGCCGACATACACCGGTGCATACGGCCTGATGGTGTCGGAGTCGCCCGCCGCCAGCACCCGGCCGATCGCCGAGGCGGCTCCGACCCTCGACGAGGGTCTGCACATCTCCTATGCGATCCAGTGGGTGCTGTTCGGCATCATGGCGTTCCTCGGTCTCGCCTACGCGATCCGTCAGGAGTACCGCATCCGCAACGCCGACGATCCCGAGGAGCGGGAGAAGGCACAGGCGCGGGAACGCCGCAAGCAGGCGAAGCCACGCAGCGACGCCGAGATCGAAGACGAACTGCTGGAACGCGCGGATTCTCGCTGACGGAGACCAGGCCAGCCTGACCAGGCCAGCGTGACCAGGCCAGCGCGATCAAGCCAGGGCGACGAGGTCCTGGTAGTCCTTGTTCCAGTGGTCTTCCTGCCCGTCGGGCAGCAGCAGAACCCGCTCGGGGTTCAGCGCCTCCACGGCACCCTCGTCGTGACTCACCAGCACCACGGCGCCCGAGTAGTTGGCCAGGGCATCCAGGATCTCCAGACGCGAGGCGGGGTCGAGGTTGTTGGTCGGCTCATCGAGCAGCAGCACGTTCGCACCGGAGA
>JBEVGK010000281.1:0-3615 GCA_040511795.1 Lacisediminihabitans sp.
GGCGCCGTCGCCGGCGACAGCTCCTCCGGTGCGGCGGGGCTGGCGGATGACCTCGCCGCGACCTTCCGCGACGGTGGACGCAAGGCCTTCCGGGCCTCGCTCGAGAACTTCCATCGCTCCCGTGCCGAGCGCGGTGAGGAGACCGCGGCGGCCTATTACGACGGTGCCTACGACTACTCGCTGTTCCGTCGGGTCCTGGTCGACCCGTTCCGGTCCGCCGGCAGCACCGGCTTCGTGCTGTCGGGCTACGACGAGGCGCGCGACACGGCGGTGCAACCCAAGTGGCAGAGTGCGGGAGCCGACGCCATCCTGATCGTCGACGGGCAGTTTCTCAACCGTCCGGAGCTCGCCGGCCTCTGGAACTACTCGATCTGGACTGTCGGTTCGGTCGATACGGGCGGGGAGTCCGGCTCCGATACCGTGGCGAGCCAGGCCGACGAGCTGTACCTGCGTCAGGTGGCACCGCGGGCCAGGGCGACGGGCATCGTCGACTACCGCGATCCCGAGCATCCCCGCCGCCAGTTCGCGGACTCCTGCTGAGCTGACCCCTCCCGCCCACACTCGAAGGGCTCAGCCGGCGAAACTCCGTCGCCGAGTGTGCAGTAGCGGCGGGTGATCGCCTTGCACACCCACCACAACTGCACACTCGCGGGGCTCGGCCGGCAATACTCCGTTGTGCAGGTGTTGCTGCACAACGGAGTGGGCGAGGCGGGGCGAGGCGGGGCGAGGCGGGGCGAGGCCGGGCCGGGGACGCGGACCCGGATGCATGCAGCCGCCGGGTTAGTCGACCAGGGCGGGCACGGGCTCGACGGTCGCGGCAGGCTCCGTGTGGCGGGTGCTCGAGCGCCCCGCCGGCAGGAACAGCGCGATGAGCGCCGACGCCCCGAGCACCGACGCACCGACGAAGATGGCCGGGATGGCGGCATCCACGTATCCGGTCGGGGTCAGCTGGCCGCCCGCGCCGGTGAAGACCGCCGTGAGCACGGCGATACCGAGGGCGACACCGATCTCGCGGATGGTCGAGTTCGTGCCGCTCGCCTTGGCCTGGTCGCGCTCGCTCATGGTGGCGAGCACGGCGGTGGAGACCGGTGCGAAGACGAGTCCCATTCCGATGCCGGCCACGATGAAGGCGGGCAGCATCGTCGTGTAGGCCACGGTGGCGCTCATGGTGGCGGCGAGCCAGAACATGGCGACGGTCTCGAGCGTCAGTCCCGAGACGATCAGCAGCCGGGTTCCCACGCGCGGCGCGATCAGTCCGGCGAGCGGGGCGACGACCATCGGCGCGAGCGTCCACGGCGTGGTCTGCACCGCGGCCTGCAGCGGGTCGGCACCCTGCACCACCTGCAGGAACTGGATCAGGATGAAGATCGATCCGAACATCCCGAAACTGAAGGCGAGCCCGACGATGTTCGCCACCGTGAAACTGCGGTCGCGAAAGAGTCGAAGCGGCAGCAGGGGGGCGGATGTGCGCGACTCCCAGATCACGAAGGAGACGAGCAGCACGGCCCCCGCCACCAGCGAACCCACCACCTGGAGGCTGTCCCAGCCGGCCGGGTTTCCGCGGACGATGCCGAAGATCACCGCGAGCACACCGAGGCCGGCGAGAAGGAGGCCAACGACATCCGCCCGGAGTTTGGCGCCGAAGCTGTTCGGCAGCGCGAGCAGGGCGAGCGGGATGGCGATGATGCCGACCGGCACGTTGAGCCAGAAGATGCCCTGCCAGTTCCAGCCCTCCACGACGGCCCCTCCGACGAGCGGCCCGGCGGCGACGCCGAGGCCGGAGATCCCGCCCCAGATGCCGATGGCGAGCGGGCGCAGGCGCGTCGGTACCGAGCCGGCCAGCAGGGTGAGCGAGAGCGGCATGAGCGCGGCGCCGCCGACACCCTGGATCGCACGGGCGGCGATGAGCTCGCCGGGTCCGGTAGCCAGCGCGGCGAACGCGGATGCTGCCGTGAAGACGATGATGCCGGCAACGAAGACGGTGCGCCGACCGAATCGATCGCCGAGGGCGACGGCCATCAGGATGAAGGAGGCGAAGCTCAGCGTGTATGCGTTGACGAACCACTGGAGTTCTTCGACGGAGGCGCCGAGGTCTTCGTGGATCACCGGGAGGGCGTTGGTCATGACGAGGTTGTCGAGGGTTGCCATGAACATCGGCAGCGAGGCGGCGACGATCGCCAGCCAGACCGGGATGTGGCGACGTGTGGAGGGCACGATTGCTCCAATGATTAGTTATCGGCTGATTACTTAAACCGACGATAGTTATCGACTGATAACATGTCAAGCGTGAGTCACGAAATTCAGAAAGAGACGCGGATGCGCGGCGACGACCGCCGCGAACTCATCCTCGAGGCGGCGACCGAGGTGTTCGGCGACCACGGCTACGTCGGTACGACGACCGCCGAGATCGCTCGCGCGGCGGGAGTGAGCCAGCCGTACGTGGTGCGGTTGTTCGGAACCAAGCAGCAACTCTTCCTCGACGTGCTCGGCCGGGCGCTCGCACAGCTGCTCGGCACCTTCCGTGCTGCGCTTGCGGGCGATTCCAGCGATCCGGTCGCGCACCGCATCGGCGTCGCCTACGTGGAGCTCACGCGTGAGCGCGGGCTGCTGCTCTCCCTCATGCACGCCTTCGTGCTCGGCGCAGACCCGGTGGTCGGCGCCGCCGCCCGGGCCGGTTTCATGGATGTCTACCGTTTCCTCCGCACCGAGGCCGGCTTCACGCCCGATGAGGCCCAGCAATTTCTCGCCGGTGGCATGCTCATCAACACGCTGGTCGGCATCCGTATGACCGACGACTACGAGTCCGACCCGGAGGTACGAGAGCTCATGCAGGCGGCGATGCCGGAAAAGCTCGACGTTGTGTTGGCGCTCGCCGAGGGGGATCGACGGTGAGTTCCCGCAGCGGCATCCTTCTCGTCGACAAGCCCGGCGGCATCACCAGCCACGACGCGGTCGCCCGCACCCGCAAGGCCGCCGGCACCCGCAAGGTCGGCCACGCGGGCACCCTCGACCCCATGGCCACCGGACTGCTGGTGCTCGGGCTGAACTCGTCCACCCGCCTGCTGACCTTCGTGGTCGGGCTCGACAAGGAGTACCTGGCCACCATCCGCCTGGGCTCGTCGACCACGACGGATGACGCGGAAGGGCAGCCGGTCGAGGTCGCCTCCCCGACGGCGGTCGCCGCCATCACGCCGGACATCGTCTCGACGGCCCTCGCCGACTTCCGCGGAACCGTCAGCCAGGTGCCGAGCAGCGTCAGCGCGATCAAGGTCGATGGGCAGCGCGCGTATGCTCTCGCCCGCGCGGGTGAGGCGGTCGAGCTCACGGCCCGTAGCGTCACCATCTCGGCGCTCGACGTGCTCGATGTGCGTGCCGGCGACGGCTGGCTCGACGTCGACGTGCGGGTCGAGTGCTCGTCGGGCACGTACATCCGCGCGATCGCCCGCGACCTCGGAGCCGCGCTCGGCGTGGGCGGTCACCTCACCGCGCTGCGGCGCACCCGCATCGGCCCGTTCTCGGTCGACGCGGCATCCGTGCTGCCCGACAAGGGGAGTGCCGAGACGCTGGATGTCGCGGCCGCCCTCATCGCGCCGGCCACCGTCGCCGGGCTGCTCT
>JBEVGK010000282.1:0-4715 GCA_040511795.1 Lacisediminihabitans sp.
TACCCGCAGCGCTATGCGAAGGTTGGTGTTCGCCCGCAGGTTGTCGCGGATGACGCCAGCGGGTCGCTGCGTCGCCATGATCAGGTGGATGCCGAGGGAGCGGCCGCGCTGCGCGATGTCGACCACGCCATCCACGAACTCCGGTATCTCGCCGACGAGCGCCGCGAACTCGTCGATGACGATGACGAGGGCGGGAGGCGCATCCGGGTCGCCCCTCTCCTCCAGCTCGATGAGGTCCTTCGCCGCGGCGCGGTTGAGCAGGTGCTCCCGGTGCCGGAGCTCTGCCCGAAGGCTTGTGAGCGCCCGTCGCACGAGGTGCGGGCTGAGGTCGGTTACGAGGCCGACGGTGTGGGGTAGGTCGACGCAGTCGGCGAAGGCCGCACCTCCTTTGTAGTCGATGAGGAGGAAGCTGACCCGGTCGGGGCTGTACTCCGCAGCCATGCCGAGCACCCAGGCCTGCAGGAACTCGCTCTTTCCGGCACCGGTGGTTCCGCCGACCAGGGCGTGCGGGCCCTGCGTGCGCAGGTCGAGGTGCATCGGGTCGACGCCCGCCGATCCGATGATGGCGCGGAGCTTGCCCGCCCGTCGCTGCACCAGGGGGCCACCGGAACGGTCGTGGATGGACGTGTTCTGCCGCCAGCGGTCGATCACCGCATCGCTCGACTCGATCAGGTCGTGGCCGAGCAGGGTGACCATCGAGACGGAGCGCGGCAGGTCGCTCGAGTCGGCGACGAGGGCGCCGGCATCGATCACCGGGGCCATCCGGCGCGCGTAGGCGAGCGCCGCGGCGGAGTCGACCTGCTCCGTCTGCACGTCGGTGATGGTCTCGCCGAGGCGTACCAGTCCGACGGTGGCGAGCGGCGATTCCGGGTCCACGCTGAGATAGGTGCGGCACACGGCCGGCAGCGAGGGAACATCTGGTGCGACCCAGATCGGGTAGACGCCGGCATCCGCCGCCTGCTCGGCGAGCTGCACCAGCCGGGCCCTGTCCACCGCCACGTCGTCGGAGATGAGCAGCACGATGGCCGGAACGGGTGACTGCGTGCCCTCCGTGGTGCTGGCGGTGCCGACATCCGCTCCCCGCTCGAGAGCGGCACCCTGCTGCTCCATCGCCCCCCGACGCTGCACGTTCCTGCCGCGTTCGGCCAGGCGCTCGGCGACGACGCCCTCGATGGCCGAGAGCAGCTGCGCGCCGCTGGCCGCGCTGTCGGCCAGGTGGCTGGTCTCGATCGGGCTGTGGGGCGAGGAGGTGTGCGGCATCCACTTGAGCCATTCCAGCTCGCGCGACCAGCGCGGGCCGACCAGCGCCGCCACGACCAGCTCCGCTGGGGAGTGCAGGGATGTCAGCTGCACCAGCACCGAGTTCACCGAACCCAGTGCGGCCTCGGGTCGGCCGGCGATGCCCAAGGCACCGGAGTCGTACAGGTTGTCGATGATGGGCACGCCGGCGATCGACCTGTTCTGCTCGACCACGATGTCGAGTCGCTCCTGAAACTCGGGCAGGATCTCGCCGCGAGGCTGGGTGGTCACGACGTTGCGGCTCGTCATCGTGCCGATGCCGATGCGCACGTTGAGGAACGACCAGTGTTCGGGGCGGCGGGTCCAGAGCAGCGGACCGCGGCCGATCGCGTGTTCGTGCGCCTGCTCGGTCGAGGGTGACTCGGCGGTGCGCAGTTCGAGCTCACGCACCCGCTCCTGTTCGAGCTGGGTGCTGAGCGAGCCGAGGTGGCTGTCGAATTTGGCGACCGCCTTCTTCAGCCGGCGCTTCTCGCGCCCTTTGCCGGTGAGGAAGTTGCCGATGAGCATCATCGGCGACATCGCCACGAACAGCAGCGAAGTCGGGTTGGACGTGATGACGAACATCGCGCCGCCCATGAGCACCGGGGCGATCATCGCGAGCAGCGGGAACGGCTGCTCCTGTTTCTCGGCCGGCACCTCGGGCCCGGCGAACTTCTGCCCCGCGTAGCGCGTCTCGACCTTGGGCGACCGGTTGAAGAAGATCGGCCCGGCCTTGGGTGCCGCCCCCGCCGCTCCGCCGGTCTGTGCCACGGAGATGCGCACCTCGGAGTCGCCGATCAGCAGCGTCTCCGAGTGCTCCACCCGCAGTCGCGAGACGATGCCGCCGTCGACGACGACGCCGTTCGCGCTGCCGAGATCGACGACGTCGACCACGGACGAGACCTCGAACCGCACGTGGTGCTTGGAGACGAGCGGGTCGTTCAACAGGATGTCGCAGTCCAGTTCGCGCCCGAGCACCGCGGTGCCCGCTCGCAGGGGAAACTCGCGGCCGGCGTCCGGGCCGCTCACGACGGTGAGGGTCGCGAGCGCGGGCGAGTTCGCCGAACCCGCGGGCAGGTAGTACCGGCCGGCGTCGGCGATGCTGACCACGGCACCGCTGCCGATCCAGGCCTCGCCGAGCGGGGCATCCGGTGGCAGCAGCAGCGGCTCGGGCTGGCCGGGCAGAGTGGCCCTCAGCGTGAGAGTGCCCGACGGCGACTCGTCGGCGGGGCCGCGCGGGTCGAGGCGGCTGATTGCGCCAGCGACGTCGGAGATGCTCGCCGCAGCATCCGCCGTGACCACGATGTCATCGGCTGCGCCGGATGGCCTGGTCAAGGTGAGTTTGAGACGCACGTGGTTCCTCCCCCGGGCGGCCTCACGGCCGCAGCATCAGTATATGGAGCGGCCGAGTTCTCGCCGACGATCAGTCCAGACGACGCCGGTCGTCGTCGTCACGCTGCTCCCACGGCCAGCGCGGTGGACGCCCATCGAGTCGGCGCCCGCGCGCCGCCACCAGAGCGAGGTAGGCGATGCTGACCACGGCGGCGAGCACCGCGAGCGTGATCGAGAACGGTCGCAGGGCGTTGGCCCCGAAGAACAGGATGCCGCGCAACGGCTGTCCGGAGCCCAGCGAATAGAGGGTCGCGCCGCTCACCAGATAGAAGAGGTAACACGCCAGCCCGACGCCAAACGCCGACAGCACCAACGCGCCCCCGGTGCGCCCGGCGGTAGAGAGGAGTCCGAGGTAGAGGGCAGCGGCAGCGACGACGAACATGCCGGGTACCAGCAGGATGCTCGCATCACGCTGGGCGAGAGCATCCTCTCCCGCGAACAGGCTGATCAGCCCGCTCGCGGCGATGCACAGGGCGATGAAGAGCACGACGGCGAAGACGGCGACCGCCGCCTCGTAGCGTCGCTGCCCGGCAGGTCGCTGCGAGGTCACGCCCGCGCGCGCTCGTACTCTGCGCGGCGCTCGGCCACCTGCATCTCGTAGTCCGCGCGGGCCTCGGCGTTGCGGGTCTTCAGGCGACGACCTCGAGCGCTGATCGCGAGCCCCATCCATAGGGCGACCTCGCGGGCGACGAGGGCGGCGGCGATCACGAACGGGTCGACCAGGGCCGCGGCGATCAGGCGACCGGCCTCCTCGGCGGTCTCGCCGAAGATGCCGTTGATGAACAGCAGGGTCGCGACGGTGCCGAAGTAGACGAACAGCCCGACGAACACGCTGCCGATGACGTGCACCCACCAGCTGGCGCGGTTGACGATGAGCACCAGCAGGATGAAACCGAGGGCGAAGAACAGCACCGGCACCCAGAAGGTGGGGCGGCTGACGAAGTCGAAGGTGAACTCCCCGCTACGGGCGGCGAGGATCAGGGCGACCACGACGGCGAACACGACACCGAAGATCAGGGCGGAGAGCAGCGCGATGAGCGACCCGACTCCGCGGTTGCCGCGCTTCTTGGGCGGGTTGGGCGCCTCGACATAGACCGTCTGGCTCGGCTGCGGGATGATGACGGGCTCGGGCACCACGGCGGGAGCGGGAATCACTTCCACGTTGTCGATCTCATCCACTCGTTCCTCTGCGGCCACCGGCACGACCGGGGGCGCCTCGGCGAGGACCACGCGCTCGGGCTGGGGAGGCTCGACCAGCGCGGGGGCCTCCTCCTCGACAACGACGACATCCTCATCGTCGACAGGCGCGGAGTCGAGGGCGTCGATGCGCTCCTCCTCATCGGTCTCTAGCGGTACTGCGTGCTCGGTCGGGTCCGTCGTCGGAACATCAGACGGCGAAGAGAACTCCGGAGTGACATCGCCCTCGTCGCGGCGTTCGTCGGGGTGAACAGGCGGGTTGTCGCTCACGGTGCGGCTCCTTCGCGGCCCTCACGGCCATCCGAACAGGTCACCGGTCACACTACCCCGCAGGTCGGCATGCGCCGGGAGTGACAGGCATCACGCACGATTGCCCGAATGTGCAGGTTCTCGTCATCTGGCTGCCGGGACGTGGTCCTGAATCCACCGCCATCGGCGTTCCTGCTGCATCCAGGTCTTCCTGAGCTGATAGCGAATTAACGCCAGCACCTCTCCAATCGCGAGGAATGCGAGACCAACCCAATAGATCGACCACGGCGCTCGGAAGGCCGGAACGGGGACGGCGGCAGCGAAGAAAACGACGTCGCACACCAGTCCGACAGAGAATGCGGCAACCGCGCCCCAGAAGAGCCAGCGATGTCGACTGACGACTCGCGTGAGGGCCCAGCGGACGGCGTACTCATCTCGTAGTTCTTCGAGCAGACGCCGCTCGGCCGATGGCACCATCCCCTCGACAAGATCGGATAGGCGCTCAGCCTTTCGCAGCGTGTCGGCGGAACCCTGCCAGAGGTTCACCAGCGCGAGAATAACGCCGACGCTGGCGGGTATTACTGCCCATGGGAAGGCCT
>JBEVGK010000283.1:0-3132 GCA_040511795.1 Lacisediminihabitans sp.
CCGTCGGGGCCGACTACCACCCTGCCCTCGACACCTCGGCGGTCACGCTGCACGTGCGCAAGGGGCAGGGAAAGCCCGCCTACTCGATCTTCGAGGGGACGACGGATGACGGCCGCACCGTCCCCGAGGCGCTCGACCGTCTCGGGGTGACCGACATCGATGTCGTCGGCCTCGCCACGGATTACTGCGTGCTCGCCTCCGCGCTCGACGGCCTCGCCTCTGCGCGACGGGTCCGCGTGCTCGACGACCTCGTCGCGGGCGTGGCGGCGGACAGCAGCGCGACGGCGCTCGCCGAGGTGACGGCGGCCGGGGCATCCGTTCTCCCGTCGACCGACGCCTGACGCCGCCGACCGTGCCGGTCATCCCGATCACCGACCTGAGCGACCCGAGGCTCGTCGACTACTCACACCAGACGGATGTCGCCCTCAAGAAGTCGGGCGGCGGCATCTACATCGCCGAGTCGGCCCTCGTTCTCGAGCGCGCCCTCCGCGCCGGACACACGCCGCGCTCGGTGCTCGCCCTCGGGGGCACCGTCGACGAGGCGGTCGCGCTCGTCGGACCCGACGTGCCGGTCTTCTCCGGGCCACCGGAACTGCTGGAGCAGCTGACCGGGTACCTACTGCACCGCGGGCTCATCGCGGCGATGGACCGGCCGCCGCTGCCGTCACCGGAGTCGCTGCTCGCGAACGCGCGCCGAGTGATCATCCTCGAGAACGTCGCAGACCCGACCAACGTCGGCGCCATCTTCCGCTCCGTCGGGGCGATCGGTGCGGATGCCGTGCTCGTCACGCCGCGCTGCTCCGACCCGTTCTACCGCCGCGCGATCCGGGTCTCGATGGGCACGGTGCTGCAGGTGCCGTGGACCCGTCTCGGGGACTGGGCGACGACGCGGGAACTGCTGACGGCATCCGGATTCCACGTCGCTGCGCTGGCGCTCACGCCGGATGCCGTGAGCCTGCGCGACTTCGTGGCGCCGGCGAGGCTCGCCCTGGTGCTCGGCGCCGAGGGTGATGGTCTCACCGACGAGGCCATCGCCGCTGCCGACACCGTGGTGCAGATCCCGATGGCGCATGGCATCGATTCGCTCAATGTGGGCGCTGCCGCCGCCGTCGCGATGTGGGCTCTGAACTAGGCCGCAGCACAGCGTCGACGCCTCCCGCGGCACGTTCTCCGTCCGAAATGCAGGCAAATCTGCAAACGCGCCGCCGACGTGCGGCGCCGCATCGGTGTGTCGAAAAAGTTGCCTGCATTTCGGAAGGGGACAGACGGGAGGGGACAGACGGCAGCCGAAGGGGACAGGCGGAGGGAGAGCGGCGCAGCGGTGCCTAGTACGTCACCGAGCGCTGCGCCTCGGCATACTGCTGACGGATGATCGGCTGCTCGTCGCCCGTGAACACCTGGGTCTCGGCTCCCGCCCAGAGCGGCAGCTCGCCGGTGAGAGTCCAGGCCGCCTGGCGGGCGGCACCGGCGGCGACGTACTCCCCGGCCGCGGGCACCGTCACCGGTACACCGAATATCTGCGGAGCGATCTGCTGCACCGCGGCACTCTTGGCGCCGCCGCCGATCATCAGCACGCGCTCGACGGCGAGGCCCTGGCTGGTGATGGCGTCCAGTCCGTCGGCGAGGCCGCACAGCATCCCCTCGATCGCGGCGCGGGCAAGGTTGGCGGCGCTGGCGTTGGCGAGCGTGAGGCCGAGCACGGAGCCGGTGGCGGTGGGCAGATTGGGGGTGCGCTCACCCTCGAGGTAGGGCAGCATCACGACGCCTCCTGCGCCGGGTGCGGCGCTGAGCGCGAGAGTCGCCACCTCGTCCAGCTCGCTCGCCAGCAGTGTGCCGGCGGCGGCGATCACCCGCGCGGCATTGAGCGTGGCGACGAGCGGGAGGAACAGCCCGGATGCGTCGGCGAAGCCGGCGACCGTGCCGGTAGCGTCTGCGAGCGGCCGACCCACCACGGCGAACACGGTGCCGGAGGTGCCGATCGAGATGACGGCGTCCCCCTCCGCGGCTCCGAGCCCGAGGGCGGCCCCGGCGTTGTCGCCCGCGCCCGCGCCGACGACGATGCCGGCGGGAATCCCGGCGATCGACCCGTCGGTCGTCCCGGCCGACTCATAGGGTGCGAGCACACGCGGGAGCGTGACCACCGTGCCGAGCGCGCGCTCGAGGAAGTCCATGCGGTACTCGCCGCTCGCGGTGGACCAATACCCGGTGCCGCTGGCATCCGATCGGTCTGTAGTCAGGGCGTCGAGGTCGGGATTCTGCGGGCCGAAGCCGAGCAGGCGCCAGGTGAGGTAGTCGTGCGGGAGCGCGACGGCCGCGGTGCGCGCGGCGTTCTGCGGCTCCGCGTCGCGCAGCCAGCGCAGCTTGGTCGCGGTGAACGACGCGACCGGCACGGTGCCGATCGTCTCGGCCCAGACATCCGCCCCCAACTCGGCGATGAGGTCGCTCGCCGCGGCGGCAGAGCGGGTGTCGTTCCAGAGCAGCGCGGGTCGCACGACCTCACCGGCCGCGTCGAGGCAGACCATGCCGTGCTGCTGGCCGGCGATCGAGATCGCGGCGACATCGTCGAGACCGCCCGCATCGGCGATGGCCGCGAGCAGTGCGTCCCACCACAGGGCCGGATCGACCTCCGTGCCGTCCGGATGCGATGCGCGACCACTGCGCACCAGGGCGCCGGTCTCGGCATCCACGATGACGATCTTGCAACTCTGCGTCGACGAGTCGACTCCCGCCACCAATGTCACGGCTTCTCCTTCTGTGGATCCAGTCGCGTCGACATCGGCGCGGCGTCATCCATCATGGCGTAAGGGCGAGTCCTCGATGTGCCGCTGCAGCGCGGCGGCCAGGCCGCCGTCCACGACGAGGCAGCTGACGATCCCGGCCCGCACGGCGGCGATCACCGCCGCGACCCGCTCAGGCCCACGCGCCACGGCGATGACCTGCGGCGCCGCGACCAACTGTTCGATGCGCACGCCGATGGTGCGGTCATCCAGGCCGGTGTGAACGGGATGTCCGGCGGCATCGAGCAGACGACCAGAGACCTCCGCGACCGCGCCGGCATCCGTTCCCGCCTGCCGGTCGGCAGGGGAGACCTTCTCCCATACCGTCGACTGCCCCTCCGACCACGCTCCGATC
>JBEVGK010000284.1:0-5269 GCA_040511795.1 Lacisediminihabitans sp.
GCAGTCCACGGCGTGCCCGCGAACAGATTGCGGATGCCGTCGACGATGTGCTTGATCGGGATGACGTTCGAGACCGCCTGCAGCCATTCCGGCGCGAGCGTCATCGGCAGCAGGATGCCGCTCAGCAACAGGATGGGCAGCGTGACGCCGTTTGCGACCGCGGCGAGCGAGTCCTCGGTTTTCACCGTGAGCGCGAGAGCGTATCCAGCGCAGGCGACGGCGCCGGTGAGCAGCAACGCGAGCAGGTAGCCGAGCAGGATGCCGATCGGCGAGCCCGTCATGCCGAAGGCGAAGCCGAGCAGGATGAGGATCGCACCCTGCACCGCGAGGGTGAGCACGTCTTTCGCCACCCGTCCGAGCAGCAGGGCGGTACGGGATGCCGGGGTCACCCGCTCGGCCTCGATGACGCCGTCGCGCACCTCGCCGATCAACCCGAAGCCGACGAACAGCGAACCGAATATGGCCAACTGCACGAGCAACCCGGGCACGAACAGCGTGTAGGCGTTGGTGGTGCCGAGCTGCGCGGCCAGCGGCTTGAGCAGCGGGCCGAACAGCACGAGGTAGAGCACCGGCTGCAGCAGCCCGATGGCCACCCAGGCGGGCTCGCGCAGAGACAGCCGCAGCTGGCGGCGGAAGACGATGCCGGTGTCACGGACGAAACTCATCATGCGTCCTCTCGGAGGGAACGGCCGGTCATGGCCAGGAACACGTCGTCGAGCGTGGGCCGACTGAGCGCGATGCTGTCGAGGTCGACACCGGCGATATCGAGCGATCGCAGGAGATCGGGCATCAGCTGACCGCCGTCACGCACCCGCGCACTCACCTGGAGGCCGTCGGCGGAGACCTCGCCCTCGGAGACCGCGGCCAGCGTGGTCGCGGCGGTCGCGACATCCGCCCCGCCCTTGACGGTCAGGGAGACCAGGTCGCCCGAGACGCCGCGCTTGAGCGCGTCGGGGGTGTCGCTCGCGACGATGACGCCGCGATCGATGACCAGGATGCGGTCGCACAGCGCATCAGCCTCGTCGAGGTAGTGCGTGGTGAGGAAGACGGTGCTGCCGCGCTTCTCGCGCAGGTCGGAGATGTGCTCCCAGAGGTTGGCACGGGCCTGCGGGTCGAGCCCGGTGGTCGGCTCATCGAGGAAGACCAGGCGCGGATCGTGCACCAGCCCCATGGCAATGTCGAGCCGCCGGCGCTGCCCTCCGCTCATGTCCCCGGTCTTGCGATCCCAGAGTCCGTCGAGGTCGAGCTGGTCGAACAGCTCGCGGCCGCGAGCGGTGGCCTGCTGGGCGCTGACTCCGTAGAGCATCCCGTGCGAGACGATCTCCTCGCCGCCGCGGGCCTGCCGCCCGGTCGAGCCGCTCTGCGAGACGTAGCCGATGCTGCGGCGCACCGCTACGGGGTCGGTCAACAGGTCGTGGCCCGCCACCGTGGCTGTCCCCGCCGTCGGCGACAGCAGTGTTGTCATCATCCGCAGCGTCGTCGTCGTGCCGGCGCCGTTGGGCCCGAGAAACCCGACGATCTCACCCTCGGCGACGTCGATGTCGACACCGGCGACCGCCGTGACCACCGACCTCTCCCGCCCCTTCTTGGTGATGAAGGTGCGTTGCAGCCCGGTGGCGTGGATCATTCGGTCTCCTTTGATCGCCCCCAGTCAAGCGGGGACCACCGACAGCGCGCTAGACCTCGACCCCGACGAGCACCGGTTCGGGCTGCAGGATGACTCCGAACCCGGTCAACACGCGGGTCTGGATGTACCGCGCCAGCTCGCCGACCTCCGTTGCCGTACCACCCCCGGTGTTGACGATCGCCAGTGTGTGCTTGCTCGACACCGCGACGCGAGACCCCGGCAGACGGAATCCGCGCGTGATGCCCGACCGCTCGATCAGCCAGGCCGCGCTGAGTTTGACCGTTCCTTCATCGGACGGCCAGCGCGGGGCATCCGTCGGCAGCCCCCGGGCGAAGTCGGCGCTCACGATCGGGTTGGTGAAGAACGAGCCCACGCTCACCGAGTCGGGGTCGTCGGGATTCAGGAGCATCCCCTTCGAGGCGCGCAGGGCGAGCACCGCCGCACGCACGTCGGTCAGCGGAAGGCGTGTGCCGAGTTCAACGCCCAACGCGGAAGCCAGCTGGGGGAACACGATCGGCGCACTCAGCCCGCCCGTGTTTTCCAGCGCGAGTTCAACCGCCACGACCAGCCCGCGACGCCCGGCCTTCAGCTCGGAGGTGCGGTAGGCGAGCCCCAGCTCGTCGGCATCCAGCCAGGCACGCTCGCCGGTGACGGCGTCGATGAAGTCGACCGCGACGAGCGAGGAGGCGATCTCCTGCCCGTACGCCCCGATGTTCTGGATGGGCGCCGCGCCGGTCGACCCCGGGATTCCCGAAAGGGCCTCGATGCCGGCCAGTCCGTGCTCGACGGTGTACGCCACCAGGTCGTCCCAGGGCTCGCCGGCCTGCACGCGGAGGTGGGTGCGGCCGTCGTCATCCGTCGGCAGCTGCTCGATGCCGCGCGTCAGGACACGGATGACGCTGCCGCCGAACCCCGAATCCGCGAGCACCACGTTCGACCCGCCGCCCAGCACGAGCCAGGCGCCGCCGTCGTCCCACACCCGGTGTGCGGTGGCGACGAGCTCGTCGGGGGTCGTCGGCTCGAGCAGCTCGGCGGCGGGGCCGCCCACCCGGAGGGTCGTGTAGTCGGAGAGCGGCATCAGGCCAGGCTCACGCGGACCTGCGCCTTGCCGAGCACGGTGGTCTCGCCGAAGATGACCGTGAGGTCGATGCGCGCGGTGTTCGCCTCGTCGTCGAGGGTGCCGATCTTCGCGGAGACGACGACCAGCGCGCCCTCGGTGGCGTCGACCGGCACGGGGCGGGTGAAGCGCACACCGTAGTCGAGCACCTTGCCCGGGTCGCCCAGCCAGTCGACGACCGGCTGCACGGCGACGCCCATGGTGAGCATGCCGTGGGCGAGGACTCCAGGCAGGCCGACCGCGATGGCGACATCGTCGCGGTAATGGATGTCGTTGAAGTCACCGGATGCGCCGGCATAGCGGACGAGGGACCCGCGGGTAAGCGGGAACTCGCCCTCGGCCACGACCTGACCGATCTCGAGGGTGGCGATGTCGATGCTCATGCGTCTCCCCTGACGACGAGGGTGGAGACGGCGGTCACGACGTGGGCGCCGGTGGCGTCGACGATCGACGATTCGGCGGTGACCATCGAGTTGCCGCCGAGGCTCTTCACGCTGGACACCGTGAGGGTGGCGGTGAGCTCGTCGCCGGCGACGATCGGGCGCGTGTAGCTGAAGCGCTGTTCGCCGTGCACCACGTGCGAGAAGTCGATGCCGGCGTCCGGTTCCGAGAGGAGTTGCTGCAGGGTTGCCTCTTGCACGACCACGGGGAAGGTCGGCGGGGCGACGAGATCGTTGTACCCGGCGGCGCGGGCCGCCGCGACATCCGTCGTGAGGGGGCTGGCGGAGTAGACCGCACGAGCGAACTCGCGGATCTTCTCGCGACCGACGAGGTAGGGCTCGGTGGGCGGGAAGACCCGCCCCTGCAGATCGGGGTTCACTGACACGCGTGCCAGCCTAACGACGCTGCCGTTAAATGCACGAAACCCCGGCGCTCAGAAGCACCGGGGTCTCGGGGTCTAGTGACGACCTACTGGCAGCTGTCGCACTGCAGGTCGTCCATCGGGTCTACCGGAACCGCGTAGCCGCCGACGAAGTCGTTGTCGTTGTCCATGTGGACCTCCTTAGTGATTCAAAAATTTGCCCCCACGACGCGTGGACTGGATCCTGCGCCGTCTTGGGTTCTCACTATATAACCGGAATGACAGGTATGTCATTCCACTACATCTAGTGTTTCGGCGTGTCGCGCAGATTAATTCTCGGGGTCGGGCTCTTCGTCGATTGTCGCGGCGACTACTGACATTTTCGGGCGCCGCATCAGGGTGCCGAAGTCCCATGCACTGCAGCTGTGGTGCTGTGGTGCTACGCGCCATGCTGTGCGAAATGAAGGAATCGCGCGATCCGAGCCGCGCGAGCGCGGGGTGTGCGGCGCCGATCGCCCGCGTCATCCTTCATTTGGCACCGAGAGCGCCGCGACGGAAGACCTGGACTGTCGCCCTCTCGAGGTGATTCGCAGCCACGTGGATGATCGGCCACAGTGCCTGGACGATCCAGCGTGCGCGGAGGTACGATTTGACACGCTCACGTAGGCTCGAACAAATGACTACTGCCATCGCCAAGTTGGGAGCCATCGTCGTCGCGAGTGCAATCATCGCGACAGCGGCGCTCCCGGCATACGCCAGCCTGGGACCGCAGAAGACCCCCGTCGTGCACACTGCAGCACTGCAATCAGTATCGGCCTTCGACGCCGTCGATGCAGCCACATCGGCCCGTGACCCGTATACCGTTACCAAACCGCAGCCTACGGTGGCGACCGCGGCCGTCTTCCGGGCCGCAAACATCAATCGCTTCACCGGCGCTACCCCGCCGAGTCAGGGCTACAGCGGCGCGGCGGTACTCGAATACGCGGCCCAGTTCGTGGGCAAGGTCCCCTACGGCACCGGCAACAGCCCCGACACGAGCTTCTCGTGCGACGGCTACACGCAATACGTCTTCGCCGGCTTCGGTATCAGCCTGCCGCGCACCGCAGACGCCCAGGCCGCCCTCGGCGTCGTCATCGACCAGTCGCAGGCCGTCGCGGGCGACCTGGTGTGGTGGCCGCACCGCCACGTCGGCATCTATGACGGCGCGGGCGGGATGTTCAACTCCCCCACCTGGGGCCGCTATGTCGAACACGCGAGCAGCCTGTGGGGCGCGCCCCTGTTCGTTCGTCTCACCCTCTAGGCACCTTCCGCCGTAGTCGCCTCCGGTCTACCGTGCCGGGCATGGCAACGGATGACGCACTCAAGAAGGCCAAGGACCTCCTGAAAAAGGAGAAGAAGTCCCTCGATAAGGTCCAGAAGAAACACGAGAAGCTGGTCGAGGCGAAAGAGGAGCGTGACGCGCCGAAATAGAGGGTGCCCGGGCGGACGATCGCGTAAATTAGCACATCGCCGCTCGAATAAATTGCCCCCTTTCTGGGGCATGGCAAGGTGTCCCCCTAAGTGCGGACACCGCGCTATGGTTTAGTCATTGCCGCGGATGGTTCCCGACTTCCCGGCATGGATACCCGAATAGAGCTCCGCTGCTTTCCCCCGAGCATGCGCGGAGTCTCCGATACGTATCCGCGGTGCAGTCCCCCCGAACTGCAGCGCTTGCGGGAGGGCC
>JBEVGK010000285.1:0-3345 GCA_040511795.1 Lacisediminihabitans sp.
CCGGACGCGGACTACCGTCGCCTCCCGCTCGGCGAGGAGCTGCTCCGCCGGGCCCGCGTCGTGCTGCTGCAGCTGCCGAAGAGCCTCGCGGAACTCGACGAAATCGCGGGCGCGATCGCCCGCTTCGCCGAACCCGATGTCCGGGTGTTCGCCGGCGGACGCCTCAAGCACATGACGATCGAGATGAACACCGTGCTCGGTCGGCACTTCGGCGAGGTCTCGGCCTCGCTTGCCCGGCAGAAGTCCCGGGTACTGGTGGCGCGGCATCCGCTCTCCGTGCCGGACGAGTTTCCCCAGCGGACCTTCGTCGAAGAGCTCGGACTGTGGGTCTGTGCCCACGGTGGCGCATTCGCCGGGGCGAAGCTCGACATCGGCACGCGCTTCCTGCTGAGCGTGATCGACGGCGCTGTTCCCGATGCGGCGCGGGCGGATGGCGCGGTCGCCATCGACCTGGGCTGCGGCACGGGAATCCTCGCCGCCGCTCTCGCCCGCTCGCACCCGCATCTGCGCGTCATCGCCACCGACCAGAGTCGCATCGCTGTCGCCTCCGCGACGGCGACCATGGCCGCGAACGGCCTCGACGCGGTGACCGTCGTGCGGGACATCGGGCTCGAGTCCCAGCGCGATGCGAGCGCCGACCTCATCCTGCTGAATCCGCCGTTCCATACCGGGGCCGCGGTGACGACGGGGATCGCCGAGAGCCTGTTCCGCGATGCCGCCCGGGTGCTGCGCCCCGGTGGCGAACTGTGGACGGTGTTCAACTCGTCGCTGGGCTATCGCGCCGCGCTGCAGCGGGAGGTCGGGCCCACGCGCGAGGTGGCGCGAAATGCGAAATTCACCGTCTCGGCGTCATCCCGACCCGAGACAAACGACTGACCCAGCGGTAAAACTGAAACCACCCGATTCACGGAGGACATTGCCATGGCCAACATGCAGGGCGCACCCGGTTCTGACGAGGATCAGAAGTCCGCGCTCGAGAAGTACGGCGTCGACCTGACCGCGATCGCGCGCACCGGAAAGCTCGATCCGGTGATCGGACGCGACGCCGAGATCCGCCGGGTGAGCCAGGTGCTCACCCGCCGCACCAAGAACAACCCGGTGCTGATCGGTGAGCCCGGTGTCGGAAAGACCGCGGTGGTCGAGGGCCTCGCCCAGCGCATCGTCGCGGGGGATGTCGCCGACTCGCTCAAGGGCAAGCGGCTGGTCTCGCTCGACCTCGCCGCGCTCGTCGCCGGTGCCAAGTACCGCGGTGAGTTCGAGGAGCGGCTGAAGGACGTGCTCAAGGAGATCAACGACGCCGACGGCGAGATCATCACCTTCGTCGACGAGCTGCACACGCTGATGGGCGCGGGCGGTGGCGAGGGTTCCGTGGCCGCGGCGAACATGCTCAAGCCGATGCTGGCCCGCGGCGAGTTGCGCCTGATCGGGGCGACCACCCTCGACGAGTACCGCGAGTACATCGAGAAGGACGCCGCCCTCGAGCGCCGGTTCCAGCAGGTGTTCGTGGGGGAGCCATCCGTCGAAGACACGGTCGCGATCCTCCGCGGGCTCAAGGAGCGCTACGAGGCGCACCACAAGGTGGCGATCTCCGACAACGCACTGGTGGCGGCGGCGGCGATGAGCAACCGCTACATCACCGGTCGGCAACTGCCCGACAAGGCGATCGACCTCGTCGACGAGGCTGCCAGTCGGCTCAAGATGGAGATCGATTCCTCACCGGTCGAGATCGATCAGCTGAAGCGCGCCATCGACCGCATGAAGCTCGAAGAGCTCGCGCTCAAGAAGGAGAAGGATGCCGCCTCGAAGCAGCGGCTCGAGAAGCTCCGCAGCGAGATGGCGACGATGCAGGAGACCCTCGACGGGCTCAACGCACGCTGGAACGCGGAGAAGGCGTCGCTGCAGGGCGTCGGAGACCTGCGGATGCGCCTGAACGATGCGCGCATCGAACTCGACCGCGCGATGCGCGAGGGCCGCTACCAGGATGCGTCGCGCCTCAACTACGAGGTGATCAAGAAGATCGAGGACGACATCGCCGCCGCCGAGCAGGCGGAGGACACCGGCCCGCGCATGGTCAACGAGCAGGTCACGGAGGAAGACATCGCCGCCGTGGTCGCCGCCTGGACGGGCATCCCGGTCGGGCGCCTGATGCAGGGCGAGAGTGAGAAGCTGCTGGGGCTCGAGGGTGAGCTGGGCAAGCGGCTGGTGGGCCAGAAGCAGGCCGTGCGCGCCGTCTCCGAGGCGGTGCGCCGCTCGCGCGCCGGTATCGCCGACGCCGATCGCCCCACCGGCTCGTTCCTGTTCCTCGGCCCCACCGGTGTCGGCAAGACGGAGCTGGCCAAGGCGCTCGCCGAGTTCCTGTTCGACGACGACAAGGCGATGATCCGCATCGACATGAGCGAGTACGGCGAGCGGCACTCTGTCGCCCGGCTGCTCGGTGCCCCTCCCGGATACGTCGGCTACGAGCAGGGCGGTCAGCTGACCGAGGCCGTGCGCCGCCGGCCATACTCCGTCGTGCTGCTCGACGAGGTCGAGAAGGCCCACGGCGATGTCTTCGACGTGCTGCTGCAGGTGCTCGACGACGGGCGGCTGACGGATGGCCAGGGCCGTACCGTCGACTTCCGCAACGTCATCCTGATCCTCACCTCCAACCTCGGCAGTCAGTACCTCGTCGACCCGGCCCTCAGCCCCGAGGCGAAGGAGGAGGCGGTGCGCGCCGCGGTGCAGCAGTCGTTCAAGCCGGAGTTCCTCAACCGCCTCGACGACATCGTGATCTTCACGACCCTGTCGAAGGACGACCTGGCCCAGATCGTCGAGCTCTACATCGATCGTCTGTCGCGCCGCCTGGAGAACCGTCGCCTCGAACTCGCGGTCACCCCGGATGCCCGGGCCTGGCTTGCGGAACGCGGCTACGACCCGATCTACGGCGCGCGCCCGCTGCGCCGCCTCATGCAACATGAGATCGACGACAAACTGGCGACCGCGCTGCTCGCCGGCGAGATCTCGGACGGCGACACGGTGATGGTCGACCTGGATTCCGACAGCGACGCCCTGACCATCCGCAAGGCCGACCTGGAGGAGTAAAGCGCGCCTTTCCTCATTTCCGAAATGCAGGCGATCCTTCCCGCCACGCCACAGCGGTGGCGAGTTTTGCGGGGTGTCGCCCGCTGCTGCATGCATTTCGGAAGTCTCCCTGTGCGAGATCCATGCTGCCCGTGCCGTCATGCCGGTTTCGCTGGGTGTCGCCGCGCGAAGCATTGATTTCGCACGTGCGGGCGTACGTGGAGAATGGATGTCGATGAGACTTGATCAATTTGCTCTCGACAGCGGGCGCTCGCTCCTCGATCT
>JBEVGK010000286.1:0-3342 GCA_040511795.1 Lacisediminihabitans sp.
CTTCGGCCCCTGCACCGCGATCAGCGCGACCTGGTCGCTCTCGTCGACGACCGTCGCATCGAAGTCGGATGCCCGGGCCGCGAGCGCGCCGGCCGCCTGGAATCGGTTGCCCGCGTTCGCCACGACGCCGTAGCGGTTCTCGTGGGTGCGGTACACGACGACATCGTCGATGATGCCGCCCTCCCGGGTGAGCAGCAGCGAGTACTTCGCCTGCCCGATCTTGATGGCCGAGATCTTACCGGCGAGGGCGAAGTCGAGGGCGGCCGCGGCATCCGGACCCTGCACGATGATCTCCGCCATGTGCGAGAGGTCGAACAGGGCGGCACCGCCGCGCACCGCGTGGTGCTCGGCGAGGTCGCTGGAGTACCGCACCGGCATCTGCCACCCGGCGAAGTCGGTGAAGCTCGCACCCGCCGCGACATGGACGTCGTGAAGGGGCGAGAATCGTTCATTCGGGTGGTCGGTCAAGAGTTCTCCAGGCGCTGCGGCGGGTGTGGGAACTCCCCCTCTGTCATTAGCCTGAGAGCTTCGTCGCCGCAGTACTGCGGGACTTTCACCGTGGGCGGTTCTGCGGGCAGGGTTTCGATCCGCGAACGCGCTAGAGCGCGTGCGCTACTCAACCAGTTTTGCTTCGCAAAACTCTTTTCAGAGTGGCCTGTTCGATGCGGTACACATACCTGAGAGATTGACGGGGAGTATTGCTCCTTCGGTGCCGGACGAGCAGCGACGTGCACTGCATCCGGCTCTCCCGCATCGCGTTAAGCGGCCCGATGTTCGTTTGTGTGCCCAGCCTACCAACGCACTATTACGGGCACGTGTCGTGCAACCGCGTGACGGTCAGTCGTCGAGCCAGTCACCCTCGCCGTCGAGGTCATCGTCGAGCGAGCCCTCATCCGCTGCTCCACTGTTTCTCGCGGCATCGTCGAGGGCCTGCGCGGCGGCCAGCGTCAGCTCGATCACGGTATCGAGCAGCTGGCGCATCGACGTGGATCGCAGCAGAGTCACCTGATCGAGCGGGCCGAGCGGAGCGATCGCGGCCAACTGCCAGGCCGCGGCGACCGGCTGGTCGGAGAGCTCCACCGTCGCCGACCAGGCCTGGTCGGTGAACTCGCTCGCCTGGGCGAGCGCCCGGCGCACGGTCTGCTCCGCTCGCTCGCGCAGCGGACGCAGCTCCTCTGCCCAGATCAGTTCGTCGAGCACCCGGATGTCCGCGCGAGGAAAGGGATCGTCCTCCAGCCATTCGACCACCTCGACGCGGCGGTCTCCTTCCGCGACCAGGCCGACCAGCGCATCCGTCGTCTCCAGCTGGGCGATCTGCGCCACGGTGCCGATCGGAAACCGGTGCTCACCCCCGCCGACCTCCTGACCGCGTTCGATCAGCACGACGCCGAACTCGGCCGGCTCCGACTTGAGGATGCGCGACAGCATGATGAGGTAGCGGTCCTCGAACACGCGCAGCAGCACCGGCATGTGCGGAAACAGCACGGAGCCGAGTGGGAACATCGCGAGTTCGGTCACCCTCCCAAGCGAACCACTCCCGACGACGAACGCCAAGGGGCTGGATATCCCTTCCCTCCCCTCCCTCCGTGGGTTGCGTGACCCACAGTCGGGTCTCCGGGTCCAGACAGAGGATGATTGACCCATGGACAGCGCACAGGCCAGGTATTTCGTCGCCGCAGGCGAGGATCTGCATTTCGCGCACGCCGCCAAGCGCGTGGGGGTTCCTCGCTCGACCCTCATCGCCACGATCAAGCAGCTCGAGGCCGAACTGGGCTATCCGCTGTTCGACTACGACGCCGAGACGACCGTGCTGACGGATGCCGGCGAAGCGCTTCTCACCAAGGCCCGTCTCGACCTGAAGAGGGCCGCTGCGGCCGCGGCGGCGAACGCCCCCGCTCCCGGCGGCAAGGCGAAGGCCTCGAAGGGCAAGGGCCGCGCGCCCGCGGTCAAGGGTGCGCCGCGCGTCGGCAAGCGGCGCCAGTCGCGCTAAGTCCGACGATCAGGTGTTCGGCGCGGCGGTGCTGCGTCGCACGACGAGTTCGAACGGCGCCGGCGGAAAGTCGTCGAGCGTCGGCGCACCCTCGAGCTCCGCGAGCAGGGCACGGGTCGCCTCCACGCCCTGGTCATAGGGATTCTGCGCGATCGTGGTGAGGCCCATCACCGCACCGTACTGATGGCCGTCGATGCCGATGACGGAGACGTCCTGCGGCACTCGGAGCCCGGCATCCGTCGCCGCCGCCATGGCTCCGAGGGCCATCTCGTCCGACGCGGCGAAGACGGCGGTCGGTCGGGGCTCTGGCAACGACAGGATGGTCTGCATCGCGCGGTACCCGCCATCGAACGAGAACTCGCCGTCGACCATCCAATCGTCGCGCACGGGAATTCGGGCGTCCTGGAGACTGTCGCGGTATCCGGTGCGGCGCTCCACCGGTACGGCACGGTTCATTCCGAGCTCGTCCTGACCGCCGATGTGCGCGATCCGACGGTGCCCCAGAGCGAGCAGGTGCTCGACGGCAGCGCGCGCCGCCCGACGGTCGTCGATGCCGACATGACGCACGCCGGGGCCAGGACCACCCACGACCACGACGGGGAGGTCGGTCTGATGCAGCTGCTCCCGCTCCTCATCGTCGAAGAGCAGGCACAGCACCACGAGCGCGTCGATGCGCTTGCGCAGGATGGAGCGGTGGAAGAACCGGTCCCGATCGCCGACGGGGCCGCCGAGGCTGTACAGGATGAGGTCGTACCCGGCCCTGCGCAGCTCGGCGTCGATCCCCTCGAGCACCGCGATGTAGAACCAGCGGTCGATCACGGGAACAAGCACCCCGATGGTGCGATTGCGCCCGGTGGCGAGGCCGGCGGCGGCAGACGACGGTATGTAGCCCAGTCGATCTGCCGCGCGCCGCACGGTGTTCGTGGTCTCTGCGGTCACGCTCGGCAGCCCGCGCAGCGCGCGCGACACCGTGGATTTGGACAGCCCGGTCTCGCGGGCGATCTCCTGGATACCGGTCACTGTGACAAGTTATCGGGCTGAACTGCCCGTTCCGACCGACTCGGCCTCCTCCGCCGCCGCCTCGCGAACGAGACGCACGATCTTCATCCGTCTGCGGATGAGGAGGCCGAAAAGGATGGACAAGCCGAGCAGCAGGAGCGCCCACCCGAGCGCGGGCTGACCACTCAGTTCGCAGTAGGCCGTCACGGCGAAGAACATGACCACGAAGAATCCGGTGAACCCGATCAGCTGGTCGACCTGGTGGGTCGGCGGGAGCGGAGCCCGCCTCGCCCAGATTGTGCCTCTCGCGGCCCCCCCCAACCGACCCAGGTAAAACCATAACCCCCCCCGCG
>JBEVGK010000287.1:0-8311 GCA_040511795.1 Lacisediminihabitans sp.
GTACGTGAACGACAACCTCGCGAATAAAGCGGGGCTCACCATCGAGTTCGTGCCGTTCACCGACTACAACACCCCGAACACCGCCCTCGCCGACGGCTCGATCGACGCGAACCTGTTTCAGAACGCGACCTTCCTGAAGACCTTCAACACCGCGACCTCGGGCGATCTGGTGAGCGTCGGCCAGGTCTACCTGCCGACCGCGGCCTTCTACAGTGACAAACTCACCAGCCTGAAGCAGCTGAAAGACGGGGCGACCATCGCCATTCCGAGCGACCCGACCAACGAGGGGCGCGCGCTGAAGATCCTGGCGTCGAAGAAGCTGATCGAGACCACCGCGGAACCGACCAAGCTCAGCGACATCACCGCCAACCCGAACAAGTACGTCTTCAAGGAGATCGACAACGCCACCCTGGCGCGTTCGCTCCCCGACGTGGACACCGCCTTCGTCACCATCTCCTTCGCCCTCCCGGCCGGCCTCACTGCCAAGCAGGCGATCCTGATCGAGCCGAGCGACAGCCCCTACTACAACGTGCTGGCGACCTCGCCGAAGCTGGAGAAGGACCCGCGTGTCACCGCCCTCTACAAGCTCCTGCTGTCCGCGGACGCGCAGAAGTTCATGGAGAAGACCTGGGGCGGTCTCGTGGTGCCGTTCACGAAGTAACGCGGCGGGTGCGGCGGGGCCGCATCAGCCACGGCCGCAGCGCCCGGGTGACGAGCGGCAGCGCGAAGTAGGTCATGATCGGCGAGACGATCAGCACGAGCACCAGCACCCGCACGAACAGTGGCCAGCCGACGTCGACGAACGACAGCAGCCAGTTGACGAAGAGGCTCAACGGATAGAAGACGACGATGATGCTGATCATCTGCTTCCAGCGTGGGGGAACGGATGTCGTCGCCGCCAGCACCTCCACCGTCGCGGGTTCGTCGAACCATCCCTCGATGCCGGTGCGCTTCTCCTGTCGGGTGTCTTCGACGAGCCCCAAGGCGCTGGCGACCCACCACTCGCGCTCGGTGGAGTTCTCCCATCCGGCGAGACTCTCGGCATCGGCGAAGCGGTAGAGCATGTGCCACTGAGGTGATGCCGGGTCGGGGCGCACCCAACCCGAGCCGAGATAGCCCGGTGCCGTGCTGAGCAGGTCCTGCCCGGCGCGCGCCCAGGCCGAGACCTCTTTGATGCGATCGGGGGAGACCGTGCGGGTGATCGAGACGGTGATCGGTTCAGCTGCCATGTCCCCAGTGTGCACGGTTCCCAGTGTGCACGGTCCTGAGTGTGCACGGTCGCCAGTGTGCACGCGTTCTTGAGAGCTCGCGAAATGTAGTAATCTAATCAGGTTGCTTGATCGAGAGATCGAAAAACATGGGTCCATGGCGCAGCCCGGTAGCGCACCTGCATGGCATGCAGGGGGTCAGGGGTTCGAATCCCCTTGGATCCACCAGAAGAGCAGATCAGAGGTCCTTCCCGAACAGGGGAGGGCCTCTTTTCTGTATGCCGATCTGCTCGGTGCGGTTCTGGGTGCCGCCCGGCGCGCATCGTGGCACGAACCCGGCCCTGCAGCACAATGTATCCATGAGCATCCAGCGTCCGAGCGCGCGAACCACGGTGTCCGAGCGTGTCGCCGACGCCATCACGAAGTTCAGTGGCTCGATGACCTTCGTCGTCCTGCACATCATCTGGTTCGGAGTCTGGATCGGGTACAACGTGATCGTGCCGAACGGATTCGATCCGTTCCCGTTCGGACTGCTCACCCTGATCGTCTCGCTCGAGGCGATCTTCCTCTCCACCTTCGTTCTGATCAGTCAGAATCGGCAGTCCGCGCGCACCGATCAGCGGGCGGCGCAGGACTTCGACACCGACCTCTATTCCCGGGCCCTGTCCGAGCTGATGAGCGAACACCTGGGTGTGAGCCAGGACGAGGTGCGACAGCGCTTCGACCAGTTGAAGTCCGGTGCGCAGCAGCAGGATTCCGCATCGGGGCAGAAATCGTGATCACGCACTAGGCGAGGTAGCGCTCCTCCGACGCCAGCGCATCCCGTAGTGACGAACGGTTTCTGATGCCGAGCTTCGGGAAGATCCGGTACAGATGACCGCTGACCGTGCGCGCCGAGAGGTGCAACCGCTGCCCGATCTCCTTGTTGGTCAGCCCCCGTGCCGCCAACTCCGCCACCGCCTGCTCCTGAGCGGTCAACGCCGGCGACACCTCCTCGCGACGGAGATGTTCACCGGAGGCCCGGAGCTCCGCGGCCGCGCGGTCGGCCCACGGCCGGGCACCCAAGCGTTCGAAGGTGGACCAGGCGTCGAAGAGGTGCTGACGGGCGTCGGCGGCCCGACGCTCACGACGCAGCCGGGTGCCGAACTCCAGCTGCACTCGCGCGTAGTCGAAGGGCCAGTCTGCGGCGCCCTTCACCCCGAGAGCACGCTCGAACGCGTGCTCCCATCGTCCGTCGCTGTCGACGAGTCCGCCAGCGGCGTAGGTGAGAAGAGCCAGCCGAGGAGACATGGCGGGCAGTCCCGCCTCGACCATCGCGGCGTAGTGTGCGCGCGCCTCCTGAACGCGGCCGGTGCGCATTGCCGACTCCACCAGATCGTGGGCGACTCGCAGTGCGTGGGGAATACACGATTCGAACCGACCCGCCTGGCTGAGCATCGAAGCCTGACGGTACACGGTCTCCCAATCGCCCTGCCCGGCCGCGGCGATGACCCTGGCATGGTTTCCGAATCGGCGGATGCTGAGCGAATCCAACCGCATGGCGAGTTCGTCGATCTTCTCCACGGACCGCATCGCGGACTGCACGTCCCCCCGCGCGCCGGCGAGAAGTGCCTCCACATAGAACAGCGTGCTCGCCCCCGGTGTAGGGCGGTCGCCGGCGACGGTGGCGAGTCCCTCCCGTGCAGACTCGCCCGCCTGCTGCCACCGGCCCGCCTCATAGTCGTGGAGGCTCACCAGCGCAAGCGAGCGCACGTAGAGGTGGGTCTCGGCCGCATTGCGTCCCCTGTCGACCAGTCGTCTCGCGGCCGGGATCGCGGTGCCTTCCAGATCGAAGAAGATTGCCGCGGTGAGAAGTTGCAGGATGTAGCCGGCGTCATCGTCCGGGCCGATCTCGGCGAGCATCTGCCGCACCCGAACTCGCTCCCAGGTGCTGGCGTGGGCCGCGTCTGCGAAGGCGACGCTGAGGGTGCGGAGCGGCTCCGGAACGCCTGGCTCGAGGTTCTTCAGCGCCGCGAAGAAGGATTGCCACTCCTGGCGATGACCCGCAGTCCAGCACAGCCGGAGCCACGAGTTCATCCCGTCGATGAGCTCCGCGTCGGAGGGATCCCAGCCGTGCGAACCCGATTCGATCGCCGCCCTGAGGGTGGCGACGGCCGCCCGACTGCCCGCGCCGCTCTCCAGCTGCGCGAAGGCCTCGACCACGGCCGCGTAGATCGAGCCCGGGCTGCCACCGGTCGGTCGTGCCTGCCGTAGGAGGTCGGAGGAGACATCCGTCTCATCGGGGATTTCCGCCGAGATGTATGCCGCGCGGGCGAGCCGCCGTTGACGGTCGTTCGCGAGTGGACTGAGGTGCGCCGCACGGGTCAACAGGTGCGACGCGGTGCTCAGGTCTCCTCGCAGCGCGGCCGCGGCGGCCGCCTCTTCCACCGTCGACGCGGTCTTCTCGTCGGCATCCGAGGCAGCCTCGGCCAGGTGAAACGCTCGATCCTCCAGCGATGAGCCGGGCAGGCTCGACAGGATGAGGTGCACGTCGCGCCGCTCCTCGGTGGTGGCACGGGCGAGCACCAGCGAGGGGATCAACGGGTGTGTGAACCGCGCCGTCAACGACTCTGCATCGACCCGGACGAGACCGTGTCGTTCGGCGGGAGCGAGATCGCCGACGGTCTGATGCGCGGCAGCGAGCGAGCGCAGATCTCCGTGGGGGTCGAGGGCGAGCACCAGCAGCGCCGCGGAGGTTCGCCCCGGGAGTGCGTCGAGCATTCCCGCGAAGGGCGACGGGGTGTCGACCGCCGCCCAGGGAGCAGCGACCCGCCATTCACCGAATCCGTGCCCGCTCTTCCGCAGGTGCTGGACGAATTCGAGCAGGGCGAGGGGATTGCCTTCCGCCTGGTTCAACACCTGCGCACGGGCATGCCCTGGCAGGTCCGGCTCGACGGCGTGCAGCAGCGATTCCGCATCGGGTCGGGACAGGCGCCCGAGGGCGATCCTGCGGTTGACGGTCAGGGCGGTCGGCTCGCGGCTCGCCACCAGGATGCCGACGTTCAGGCCGGACAGCCGCCGCGCGAGAAACGACAGGGCGCCGGCCGAGGCGTCGTCGATGTGGTCGGCATCGTCGACGATGAGCACGAGGGGTGCCTCGTCGGCGACGACCGCGAGCAGGGAGTGCACCGCGTTGTAGAGCACGAGCGGCTCGGGGGCCGTGCCCGCGCCGATGCCCAATGCGGCCCGCAGTGCCGTGCGCTGTTGATCCTCGAGCCCCGCGATGCGATCGACGATCGGCAGCAGGAGCTGATCGAGCGCCCCATAGGCGATGTGGCTGTCGGCGCTCAGCCCCGCGCTGCTGAGTACGCGCAGGCCCGCCTCATGAGCGAGGTCGGCTGCTGCGTCGAGAAGGGCGCTCTTCCCCGAGCCCGGCTCACCCAGCATTGCGACCGCGGCGCCGGAGGTCGCCAGCGACAGCACGAATTCCCGCAGCACCTCCAATTCGAGATCGCGACCGACAAGGGGAGCCGCCGAGTGCTCGCGGTCCGGGCGGACGCGGTGGATCGGGGTGACCAGGCCCGGGGTATCAAGCACGTCCACGATCACTCCTTCTCGCATCGGCTCTGTCCCACTCGGCGGAAGGCATGACCGGAGAGTCGTGACCGGCAAGTGGGGGAGCCACACATGCAATACTGGCCAGAGGAAACCGCGGCGTCGTCGCTGCCTGCACGGGTATTTGAGTACCGGGTAGCGGGGGGTGTGTGTCGCCCCACCGACCGGCAGCGAGAGGTGCACACGAACCACATGAAGGTCACGATCGCCGATGACGACGTGCTGCTGCGCGAGGGCCTCAGCAGCCTGTTGATCGCGCGCGGTTTCGACGTCGTCGGCCAGGCCTCGACCGCCGACGACATCGTGGCGCTCACCCGCTTGGCGCGGCCGGACCTGGTCATCCTCGATATCCGGATGCCGCCCACCCAGACGGTGGAAGGGCTCACCGCCGCGAAGCAGATCCGCGCCGAGTTCCGTGACATCGGCATCGTCCTGTTGTCCGCCCACGTCGAGGTCGAACTCGCCACGGAACTGCTGGCCGGCGGACGGGGTATCGGGTACCTGCTCAAGAGCAGGATCGCCGAGGTCGACGACTTCTACGACACCCTCTCCACCGTGGCCAAAGGCGGCGTCGTCGTCGACCCGGCGTTGGTCAGCGAGCTGTTCAATTCGCAGCGTCGCGCCGATGAACTCGCCGCGCTCACCCAGCGCGAGCGTGACGTGCTGGCGCAGATGGCCGAGGGGCGATCCAACGCGGGGATTGCCCGGGAGCTGTGGATCAGTGAGGCGACGGTGGAGAAGCATGTTCAGCGCATCCTGCTCAAGCTCGGGCTGACGGGGTCGAACGACGACCACAGACGGGTGCTCGCCGTTCTGCGATTCCTGGATGCATCCTGAGAGTGCCGGTGGCGTTAGGCTGCGTGCGTGAAGTCCCCTCGAGCGCTCCTTAACACGATTGGACGTGCCGCCGTGCGGCCGGTGACACGCGCCCAACGCGACCGACGGTCGCGACTGGACGAGCTGAGACGACTGCAGGGCGAGCGTCAGGCGCTGCTGCGTCTGGGTGCACTCGCCGGCACGGCACCGATCGACGAGCTCTTCGACGCCATCGCCGTGGAGCTGGCTCGCGTCATCGACCTGAAGACCGGGGAGACCCACGAGGACATGTCGGGGCTGTCGCGCTTCAATCCGGACGCGACACTGACCCTCCTTGCGGCCTGGGGCAAGGTCCCGGATTATCCCTCGCCGATCGGCTCGACCTGGCCCCTGCTGGACGGCGACAGTGCGAATGGCCGGGTCTATCGCACCGGTCTCCCCGCGCGACTGGAGGGAAAGATCCCCGTGACGGGGTCGATCTCCGGTCGGCTGGGCGTGATCAAGGCGACCTCGTCGATCGCCGTCCCGATCTTCGTCGACGAACAGCTCTGGGGCTCGGCCACCATCGTCTCCGATCGGCCAGAGGCGCTGCCGCCATCGACCGAGGCACGCCTCGCCGACTTCGCGGCACTGGTCTCGACCGCGATCTCCAGTGCCCAGCGTCGTGAAGAGGTCCGGCGCCTGGCCGAGGAGCAGAGCGCCATCCGTCGCGTCGCCACCGTGGTTGCGCAGCAACCTCCGCTGTCGGTCGTGTTCGAGTCGGTGTGCTCCGAACTGCGCTCCCTGCTCGAGGTGGAAGACACCAAGGTCGTGCAGTTCGAACCGGATGGGCGTACCACGGTCGTCGGCGCGGACGGCGCGACGGAGGCGATGATCCCGATCGGTCACAGCTCTGTGCTCCACGAGTCCCTCGCGGTCGAGCGCGTGCGCAGGACCGGTCGGTCGGTGCGCATCGACAACTACGACGAGATCGACGGCAGCGAGGCGGCCCAGGTGCGCGATGCGAGCATCCGAGCATCCATCGCGTACCCGATCCGTCTCGGCGATCGTCTCTGGGGAGCGCTCGCGGTGGCGTCATCGGACGCCGCCCGGATCACCGACCAGATGCTGCCGCCGGTGGCGGACTGCGTCGAACTCATCGCCACGGCGATCCGCAACACCGAGGCGGCGGAGAGCCTGCGTGCCTCCCGGGAGCGCATCGTCACCGCCGCCGACGACGCTCGTCGGCGGTTCGAGCGGAACCTGCACGACGGCGCACAGCAGCGACTCGTCGCTCTCGCTCTGGAGCTGCGCCACAACGTGCAGCCGTCGGATGGCATTGACACCATCGCTGTCGCCGGTGAGCTGGATTCGATCGTCACCGACCTGCGAGATCTCTCGCGAGGACTCCATCCGGCCGTGCTCTCCGAGGCAGGACTGCCGGGCGCCATCAAGATGCTCGTGCGCCAGTGCGCCACGCCGACGACGCTGCGGATGCCCGACGCCTGGCCCGAGATCGGTGACCGCACGCAGGTGGCGTGCTTCTACCTGCTGTCCGAGGCACTCACCAACATCGTCAAGCACTCACGCGCGACCGCCGTGGAACTCACGGTAGGGGTCGGCGACGACCATCTGGATGTCGTGGTCAAGGATGACGGAATAGGTGGGGCGCGACTGGGAGTCGGTTCCGGATCGGGCCTGGTCGGTATCGCCGACCGGGTCGAGACGCTGGGAGGGCTGCTGACCGTGGAGAGCATCGAGGGTCGCGGCACCACGCTGACCGCGCGTCTCCCGCTCAAATCGAGCGCTTCATCGCTGCTCGGCGGTGAGGCTGCACCGGGTTGGTGACGGTCTCAGCCCAGGCCGGCGACAAGCTGCTGCACGGCCTCCACCGACAGGTCGGACTTGGAGATGAAGCCGGCGACCGCGGCGTCTTCGATCAGTCCCTCGTAGTCCTCTCCGGACCGGGTGGAGATGATGATGATGCGGCTGGCGATGTCGGGGGCGCGTTCGATCAGCATGTGCGCCAGGCCGAATCCGCTCTCCACCCCCAGCGACACGTCGATCAGCACGACGTCGGGCTGAAAACGGTCGAACACCTCGAGGGCGGTGGCGATGTCGGGGGCGCCCTCGACCTCGAGCACATCGCCCGATCCGAGCAGGCGCTCGGCCACGAACAGGAATCGTTCGTTGTCGTCGACCACTAGGCATCGGGAGGGCATCCCACGACTATCCCAGAACATTACAACGCCTCACACTCTTGCTAGCCGCCATTTGTCGTGTCGGCCTCTCGCGCACGATCGAAGGTGACGACGACCGCCGCCGTGCCGTTCGGACGGCGTTCGATTGCGGTTCTGCCCCCTGCCGCGTCGATCTGCCCTCGCGCGGTGAGTCCGAGGGGATCGTCGTCGGGTGAACCCGCATCGCCGTCGGGTGAACTCGCATCGGCGACGATCGTCAGCCCGAGGTGGGGCGCGTCATCGGTCACTGTCACCTCGACGCGCTTCGCTCCGCGTCCGGCGTGGTACTCGATCGCGGCAGCGGTCGCACGATACACGGCGAGCTCGATCGTCAGAGGCAGACGCCCGACGCCGTCGGCGTGAACGTCGACACGGATGACAGCGCGACGGGAGAGCGCCCTGAGCGCCGCGGGTAGTCCCGCGTCACTCAGAATCGACGGGAAGACGCTGTTCTCGATGGTTCGGAGGTCTTCC